>JAKAKH010000031.1 GCA_021824605.1 bacterium | reverse complement strand
TGGGCTCGGTTATAGACTGTTGGTCCGCAGGAGTACATAAGAGCAATGCCGGGGCGCTGCGACACGAATAATTCTTTGTCTCCTGAGAGAGTGTTATGTAGAAGTATGCGTGCCGGGAGTGCCGCCGTCTGCGCACCACGGGAGGTCGTAACCTTAGTAAAAAAACGCGAGAACCAATTCATACGCATTACGAGAGCCAGTGTCTTCGAGAAAAGAAGACCATCATGAGGCCACCGACACCGAGCATCAGTGTCAAAATAATCCAGAAAGCGTTCGGATTCTGTTCGAGTGGAGCGCCGAGTGCGTGCATGCCGAAGATGAGAGCGATCAGTTCGAGTGGCATCACGCCAAAGGTGATGACGGTGAGGGTTTTCATAATTTCGTTCTGCCGCGCCTCAAGCAGGGAGGCATTTGTTTCGCGGAGTTCTGTCGCAACAGCCCGGTATGTTTTTGCAAGCTGGGCAACTTGGGTGCGTTCAGCAAGTATGCGTTCAGCGCGGTCGGCAAAGGACGTCCCAAAATATTTTCGAGAGGCGAGCGCCTTTAAGAAGCGGTTCAGAGGTGCCTCCTGATTCGCCAGGGAAGCTTCGATGTGGAGAAATTCTCGGCTGATGTTCGATATGGATCGCACTGTCGTTCGCTCAAGACCATTGAACATATCTTGTTCCGTGTGCACGAGACGGTTGGCAACAGTATGGATGTGGTCACGGACTGAGGTGGAGAGGTGGGCAAAGAGAATCTCAAGGAGCATCTCGGTGCTCGTGGTGTGGTGCGGGGAAATGAGCTTCTCAGTCTCAAGGAGTTTCCGGAGTCGATGGAGAGGTGCGATAACCTCATAGCGCACGGTGATAATAAAAGTCTCTCCGACGATAAAGTCGATCTCTTGATCACGAATATTCCCATCGACGACGCCCTGCGTAGGGAAGTGTACAGCAAGAAATGTGACTCCTTCATCGCTTGCAACCAGCGGGGCAGGGGTAGGAGAGAAAAGTTCGGTTTCAAGACGTTCGCTAATCGAGAACTCCTCCGTGGTACGGCGCACTTCCTCTTCCGTGGGGTGCTCAAGATCAATCCATACTCCACCGTGATATGCGTAGCGAAATATCATGCGTTTAGAATACCATACGTGTTCCCACCTTCGTGCTTGGCAGTATTGAAAGGGCAGTGTGGTACACTGTGGAAATTATGGAAGAGTCCACTACTCGTTCTCGTAGAAAAAGTGTCGTGATGCGTGGTGTCTCATTTGCGCTTGTTGCAGGGATTTCATTTATCGCCGGACTCTCAGTCGGGGGCGGCAGCTCGGCAGCGGGTGTCGTGAGCCATATCCCGCTTCTGAGTGATGGTCTTGACGCAACACCGAACCAGAGTGTTGATCTCACTGATTTCTGGAAAGCGTGGAATGCGCTTGAGGCAAACTATGTCATCACGCACGCGTCAACGACGCTCCCTTCAGTGCAGACGCGTATCTTCGGTGCGATCAGTGGCCTGGCAAGCTCGTATGGCGATCCATATACAGTATTCTTCCCACCTGCTGAGGCCAAGGCGTTTTCTGAAAATATCTCGGGCAGTTTTGCTGGGGTCGGGATGGAGATCGGTATAAAAAATAATGTGCTGACGGTCATCGCGCCCCTGAAAGGAACGCCCGCACAGGCAGCGGGTATACAGGCAGGCGATCAGATTGCGCTCATTGATGGGAAGTCGACAGAGGGTATATCGGTCGATAAGGCCGTCTCTGAGATCCGCGGTCCCGCAGGCACGACAGTCGTGCTCACTCTGGTACGGAACGGAAAGCCGCTTGCGGTGAAAGTTGTTCGTGACACGATCCAAGTGCCTGAGACAGATGATGGTCTCGATGCAAAAAGCGGTGTGTATCATATTGCACTCTATGAGTTCACTTCAAATTCTGCGGATCTCTTCCAGCAAGCATTTGAGCGATTCAAGGCGTCCGGCTCAAAGAAACTGGTGATTGATCTTCGTGGTAACCCGGGTGGGTACCTGGACGCCGCCGTTGATATTGCAAGTCATTTCCTCCCGAAGGGTGCGACTGTTGTGACCGAAGATTTCGATGGAAAAGAGCCGAACAATGTACACACGAGTCTCGGGTACAACGATCTGCCGAAGGGTACGAAAGTCGTTGTGCTTATCGATGCCGGTTCTGCCTCTGCTTCTGAAATTCTCTCGGGGGCTCTTCAGGATTCACACGTCGCCACGCTTATCGGTACGAAATCTTTTGGAAAAGGTTCCGTGCAGACACTGATGGATCTTGATGGTGGATCACTGAAAATTACCGTTGCCCGATGGGTGACTCCGGCAGGTCACTGGATTATGGGTAATGGCATTACGCCAGACATCACCGTGCCGTTCACGCAGGCTGATGTGGCAGCGAAAAACGACCCGCAAATGCAGCGTGCTGTCCAGTTTTTGACGAACGGAAAATAGTAGGATAAGGTAGGAACATATGAAAGTTATTTTGATCAAAGATGTGAAAGGTATGGGTCGTGCCCACGACGAGGTGACGATTGCAGACGGGTATGCACTCAATTATCTGATCCCGAAGAAGTTTGCAATTCCTGCGACGACTGTTGCCAAACAAGAAGCAGAAGCACGCCGCAAGCAAGTGGTGGATCGTTCAGCTATTGATGCGGCTCTTCTTACGCAAAATATCGCTTCACTCGCCGAGGCTCGCATTGTGCTTACTATGAAAGCGAATGAAAAAGGACATCTCTATACGGCGGTTGGCGCGGCTGATATTGTCGCTGCCGCAAAGGAGCAGGCACATATCGATATTCCTGAAGAGGTTATTAAACTGGAGAAGCCAATCAAGGAACTCGGCACCTTTACAATCCCGGTCGCCTCAGCAGAGACGTTTGGGTCTTTCTCGATCACGGTTGCCGCAGAATAGTAAAATCTGGTACAGGTATAGGACACCACAGACAAAAACCGCAGTACGTTAGTACTGCGGTTTTTGTCTGCTTGTTACGTTACTAGATGACGTCGACGACTTTCTTTGTCGTGCGATGGCCAGTGAAGCTTGTCTTGCGACGTGTACGATACGCGACTTTGCCATCAGCGATTGCAAAAAGTGTATGGTCTTTCCCGACCCGCACGTTCTTTCCGGCCTCGATTTTCGTTCCGCGCTGGCGGACGATGACAGCACCTGGCTTTGCGACTGAGCCGTCAGAGAGCTTCACCCCCAGGTATTGTGGGTTTGAATCAGTAAGGTTTTTTGCTGAACCGCCAGCTTTTGTGGATGCCATACGAAGATACTATGGTATATAGTGGTATCTGATGACTATAGCAGAAGCCCGGGA
>JAKAKH010000009.1 GCA_021824605.1 bacterium | reverse complement strand
CACCGGAGCGGTCGCCAGATACCGATAGGTGCGAACAGCAAGCTGCGGCACGGACGCGACACTTCCCATAAGTACTGTACCGGTGTCGAGCAAAAATACGGTCGCGACGCGTGAACTCTGCGGCGCTACTGTCGCGACACCATAGGCGAACGATACGTCGGCACCAATCGCAAGATGTGTGAGATGCGCCACTCCCTGCCCAAGGGCAACAACCATACCCGCAAGAAGCGATGGGAATGACGATAGTGATGGAAGTGTGCCCCGCGCCGCTACTCTCTGCGGCATACTCGGCGAGACAGGAGCGAGGGTACCGTGTGCTTCAATCGGCAAGGATTGCGGCAACGCTAGCGTGACCTGAGGAAGTGCGGTGGCCGTCGGTAAGGGAGAGACTGATTCTGCAGCTGAAGCAAGAGCATATCGAGCTGCATCCGTTGCAGCTATGTTTGCGATAACCCGCGATGGGAGCGTACCAAATGCTATCGCAAATCCCTCGGCGGCTTGCTCCGCAATCGCCGCGACACGATCAACGATGTGCGAAGAGGTAATGGCCTGCGCACCGAGCGCGCCAAACGCGACAACGAGAAGTGCGATACTGAACGCAAAAAAATGCTTTAAAAAGCCCTGTTCGACAAAGACTTCCGGTGAAGAAAACAAAGGTGCTGCCGCAGGCCTGGATGCTGAAGTGAGTTCCTGTATCTTGTTGCGAATCTTCTCTGCGTTCGGCGAGACTGCGGGAGGGGCTTCGCTTTCTAGAGCAGGTACGGCCACTGGCACTGGTGCGGGCGCAGGTGCGGGTGATGGAGTGGTATTTTTCTGCTGTTTATTTTTATCCGCAAGAAACTGGTCAAACGAATCTCTGTTAACGAACCAACTGTGCCCGATCTTCTGTCCGACGATTTTCCCAGACCGGATAAGACGCGCAATGTAGTCCGGAGTATACCCGGAATACACCCCAGCATCTTTCGTAGTTATAAAATTTTCTTTAAAGGAAAGATCCATGCCGGATAGTCGAATTACCTAAATACTAACGCAGTATTTGAGGAACTGATGCTATTTCGTGTGGATAAAAATATCTTCCCCGCGAAAAATTCGCCTACAAAAACTATTTTCAGTACCAAAGAAAATTCAATTGACGCAATACTGTTTAAAAATGACCTGGACCCCGATGAACACATACTCGTACGCACCTACTCACGCTCCGGAGAAGGTTTTTAAAAAGATGCTGCCTTACGGAAACAAACTCGTACCACGAACATAGAGATCTTTCTTGGTAGATCTGACTGTTTTGTACCTTCCAAAAAGTTTCTGTGCTGTAAAAAATACTAAGATGGGCACATATACTCAATCTCGTTAATACGAGACAAGATATCTATTATATAAGCTATTTATTATATATAGATGTACCCGAGATTTCTTGAACTTGTTTAATCGATATAAGATATTTATTTAAATAGCCATTCGCAATTGCCACAAATACCACCGACATAATCGCTATAACTACCATTCCCACCTGAATACCAGTCATAAGCGTACCCTGTCGCTCTCGTCGCACAGGTCGTGCTGGTTCTACTGCAGCCACCTCCTCGCTCCGCACAGCAACCTCAGGAACCGAGTCGATCGGTGCAGCATACGGATTTACGACCCGCAATGGTACCGAGACCTCATCGTCTTCCATAGCTTCCCCGAGAGCCTCTTCTCGATCCTCCTGCTCGCTCTCAGTCTCTGGAGTTTCTCGAACCTCGGGAGGCTGCGCTTGATTCGTCTTATCGAACCATTCTTTCCACGAATCGTGTAGCTTTTGGGCGCTTACCATATCTTCTTCCCTCTCTTCAGAGGAACTTTCTTCAGCGATAGGCGTCTCTACCGGCTCCTGCAGCCGATTCACTGAGGGGAGTGATTCAACTTGTACTGCCTCATACCGTGGGAATTCCCATGTTTTCTCGGTCACTTTTGGAGCCTCTTCTACTTCTTTCTGCGGAGTATCATGGCTCCCGAAGCGATGATCCTGAATCGCTGACTCAAGTACATACCAACTCCGTCCAACCAATCGAGCTGAGACTCGCCCTTCTCGGCAAAGCTGGCCTATATAATCCTTCGCGTATCCGGTTATTTTAGCGGCTTGTTTTGACGATACATACTTCTTACCTTCTATAAGAATCTCATCCATAGACGCAGTATAGCCGTATCTCGGCTTGGAGAAAAGAGTTGTGCACAGCTACCCTCGCAAACAGCCCTAGCGAAGAGCAGCAACGATCAATTCCCGAAGGAGAGCTGGGTTCCCTGCACCTCGAGTCGCTTTCATGCTCTTCCCGATAAGATACTGCAGTGCCGCTTCCTTTCCTGAGCGGTATTCTTCAACCGCCTTCGCCTCTTCGCGGAGAACTGTCGTTATCGCTTCCTGGAGGACCGCCGTATCGTGGACCTGTATGAGGCCATGCTCCTTGGCCAAACTCTCTGGGTCACCGCCCTTTTCAACAAGGAGTACCAGCGTATCCTTCGCTCCTCGGGACGAAAGTTCCCCCGCACTTACAAGACGCACCAGCTTCGCAAAAGCCTCTGGATTAAGCGTGGCATACCCCTCAGAGCCATTCTTCGCATATATGCCGGCCAGATCCGATACGACGTAATTTGCGGCCAAAGCAGCGAGTTCTGTCGCTCCTCCGAGCGCAGCAATCACTGCATCAAAGAAAGCCGCTCGCTCTGCAGTGGCACACAGATAGGCAGCATCGCTCTCCTTCAGTGCGTATGCTTGCGCGTAGCGAGCTCGCCGTTCCCATGGGAGCTCGGGGAGTGTCGCTCGGAGCGCTTCTGTGCTGAATTCTCTAATAAGCGAGAGATGAAGCTTTGGGAGATCCGGTTCAGGGAAGTAGCGATAATCGGCACTTCCTTCCTTAAAACGCTGATGGAACGTCTCCTGCTTGGTCTCATTCCAACCCCGAGTCGCCTGTACCACCGTGCCCCCACTCTCAAGAAGAGCGATCTGACGCTCTATTTCGAAGGCAATAGCTCGTTCAACCGAGCGAAAGGAGTTGATGTTCTTCACTTCCACCTTGGTGCCAAATTTGGCCGGGTCGTTTGAGACCGAGATATTTGCCTCAATACGCATCTCACCCTTCTCAAGATTCGCCTCTCCGGCCCCAAGAGTACGAAGGAGGAGCTGCAGTTCTCGAGCAAATCGGCCAGCTGTCTCTGCATCATGAATCACCGGCTCGGTCACGAGTTCCATAAGCGGGATACCCGCACGGTTAAAATCGACAAGACTTCGGTCGCTCAGGTGCGTCGAACGCGCCGTATCCTCTTCAAGATGTACTCGCGTGATAGCAACCCCCGCAAGCTCGCCACCCGTCACAAGAGGGTAGGCGTATTGGCTAATCTG
>JAKAKH010000012.1 GCA_021824605.1 bacterium | reverse complement strand
CGTGGCACTCCGACTCACTGAACGCTCGAAACCGAATCTCGCGTACAACGATCTCGCGCGTGCTTCGGGAGCGGGCGTACCGCTACGGACCCCGAGTGAGGTTGCTGCGGCGGTCCGAGATATTCGCGCTGCGAAGTTTCCGCAAGCGAGCGACGGGGGCACGGCAGGCTCTTTCTTCAAGAACCCGATTATCACGCGCGAACAAGCCGAAGAACTCGGTGGGCGATTCCCCGGCCTCCCGGCATACCCACAGGCAGATGACAGAGTGAAAGTGTCGCTTGCATGGCTGCTTGATCACGCACTCGGGTTGAAAGGTTATACGAAAGGGAAGGTGCGACTCTATGAGAAGCAACCGATCGTTATCGTTGCGCGCGCGGGAGCAACTGCAGCTGAGATAGATGACTTTGCGCATGAGATTGCAAAGAAAGTATTTGAGGCAACACACATTACGATTGAACGCGAAGTAGAAATGTTTGGAGCGTGAGATACGCGCAACAAGAAAAAATTTCTTCATGAATTTTTTTTCGAAAGTTATCCACACGAAAATATTTTTTCATACACAAAATATTTTTTTACGCGCGATAATATCTTTTAGAAACGTTTGTGCATGAAATTTATTTTCGCGCATAGACGGGTCGACTTATCAGCCACCAATCCTAATTCACCATCACCATGGCCGCAAAGAAACGAAAGGCAGTGAAGAAGACCGCCAAGAAGGCAGTCAAGAAGGCAGCAAAGAAGACCACGAAGCGCAAAGCTGCTAAGAAGCGCGCATAGTTTTTCAAAGGTTCGAAATAGAAAGATCCTGCTCATGCAGGATTTTTCTTTTTAGACTACTGCAAGAGTTTGTGGTAGAGTGAATCTCTATGTTGAGTCTCTCCTCACTTTTCTCGAAGAACCAATCCGCGGCCTTCTTAAAGGGTGCCGCGCCGATTGTGGCGGCGACAAATGCGCTTTCTGCCGAGCTCGCGACGCTTGATGACGCGGCGCTCCGCGCCCGCTTTACTGAGGTGCGCGAACGAGCTGTCGCCGCCGGGGAGGCAGCACCAGCCGACATTCCGCTTGTGTTTGCACTCGTGCGCGAAGCTTCGCGTCGAACTCTGCGCCAGCCACATTTCGATGTGCAGCTTCTCGGAGGACTTGCACTTCTGCAGGGCAAAATAGCGGAGATGCGCACCGGTGAAGGGAAGACGTTGGTGGCGACCTTGCCTGCTACTTTTCATGCGCTTGCGGGGAAGGGGGTGCACGTGGTGACCGTCAACGAATATCTCGCGCGACGTGACGGTGCGTGGATGGGACAAGTGTATGCGTATCTCGGTCTCACGCTTGGGGTGGTAACGAGTAGCGGATCCTATCT
Organism: bacterium; assembly: GCA_021824605.1. Classification (GTDB taxonomy): domain Bacteria; phylum Patescibacteriota; class Minisyncoccia; order Phycocordibacterales; family Phycocordibacteraceae; genus C7867-001. Next base: position 2,096 of record JAKAKH010000012.1, on the reverse strand, counting down.
CTACGACGCAACGCATGTTGCGAAAGAAGAGGATGCTGAACGCGATGCCGAAGGTGCCTTTAAAGTGTTCTACGATTACCTACGTCCAGCAAGCAAGCGAGAGGCGTATGCTGCTGACATCACGTACGTGACCAATAATGAACTCGGGTTTGATTACCTGCGCGATAACACCGCTTATGACGCGAGTCAGATCGTACAGCGCGGCCATCACTACGCAATCGTTGACGAGGTCGACTCGATCTTAATCGATGAAGCGCGTACCCCACTTATTATCAGTGGTCCGGCCGGCGATTCGCAGAAGCTCTACGAACGTTTTGCCGAGATTGCGCGCACTCTGCACGAGGGGGCGGACTACACTATCGACGAGAAGCAGAAAGCGATTCAGCTCACCGAAGCAGGTATTCATGCGGCCGAAGTCGCGCTTGGTCTTGAGAATCTCTATGCTGAGGGCGGGATGAAGTATGCGCACCATCTCGAGACGGCAGTGCGCGCGCAGGCGCTCTTTAGTAAAGATAAGGAGTATATCGTCCGCGACAATGAGATCGTGATTGTCGACGAGTTTACCGGTCGTCTCCAGCCGGGTCGTCGATGGTCAGAAGGGCTCCATCAGGCGATTGAGGCGAAAGAGGGTGTGAGCGTCCGAGAGGAGACGCGTACGTATGCGACGGTCACGTTCCAAAACCTGTTCCGTATGTACGAACGGCTCGCAGGTATGACCGGTACGGCGCTCTCGTCAGAAGAAGAATTTTATACGGTGTACGGGCTCGAGGTGATTGTGGTGCCGACGAACAATCCGGTGGCTCGAAAGGATTATGACGATCTTATTTTCCAGACCGCAGCAGGGAAGTATCGTGCGGTTGCCCGTGATGTGAAGGAGCGGCACCTACAGGGGCAGCCAGTGCTCGTGGGTACTGTCTCGATTGAAGACAATGAGATCGTGAGTGAGTATCTCTCTCGAGAGAACGTGCCGCACGAAGTGCTGAACGCGAAGAATCACGAACGAGAAGGAGAGATCATTGCTGGTGCTGGCGAGCTCGGCCGGGTGACGGTCGCGACGAATCTTGCTGGGCGTGGCGTCGACATTAAGCTCGGTGGCGCGCTCGCGACGAGTGAGGAGCGTGCCGCGGTTATCGCGCGAGGCGGTCTTGCGGTCTTGGGTACCGAGCGTCATGATGCACGTCGCATCGACAACCAGCTCCGCGGTCGAGCCGGCCGTCAGGGGGATCCCGGCGAGACGCGGTTCTACGTATCTTTGGAGGACAAGCTGATGCGGGTTTTTGCTGCCGAGACTCTGAAGAAGGTGATGGGTCGTTTCGGTATTCCCGAAGACGAGCCGATCGAGAGCAGTATGATCACCAAATCGCTCGAGACTGCACAAACGCGTATCGAGGGCTTCAATTTCGATGCGCGTAAGCAGGTGCTCGCGTACGACGATGTGATGAATACGCAGCGACTCGCGATTTATGCGCGCCGCCGAGCTGTGCTCGAGGGGAGTGATGCTGAAGTTGAGGCGCTTGTCGAAGATCTGTTTGCTGGAGATGTCGATCTTTCGGCTGCGTTTGCACTCAAGAAGACTGAGCTCGGTACCGCTCTGGTACCGCTCTTGCGGCGCCTGCTGCTGCAGATTATCGATATGTTCTGGCTCGAGCATCTCGAGACGATGGATTATCTCCGTCGCTCGGTATCGCTACGAGCCTACGGCCAGCGCGATCCGCTCATCGAATATCGACGAGAGGGGTTGCTCCGCTTCCGCCAGCTCGAAGAGAGCATCCGGGCTGCCATACTTGAGGCGCTCCCACGGCTCCAGGGTACGGACGAGGCTCGTCTACGTACGGAAGAGGAGAAGACCCGTGCAGTCATTATCGCGGCTGGAAAGGAGGGTGGCGAAGCAGCACCGATAGTCGCAGCAGCTCAGTACGGTCGGAATGATTTCGTCACGATACAGAAAGGGGAGGCGACACAGACGCTCAAGTTTAAAAAAGCCGAGCCGCTCTTGAAGGAGGGGTGGGAGATACTCCGGAAAGACTAATATGGCTTTTGTTGATCAGGTAACGATATATGCCTCGTCGGGAAGAGGTGGTAATGGAGTCATTCGT
>JAKAKH010000048.1 GCA_021824605.1 bacterium | reverse complement strand
CGCACTTTCCAGTGCAGTAGTCCGTGCACCATTTCTGGCGCGTCTCCCGCAAGCTGCGCGCGATTAATCTCAAGCCAAAGTTTCTCGCAAGAGCGCAGCGCGAGTGCATTCACGAGATTCGTATTAAATCCGCGCGCTGGTGTGCGCACCCCCGATGTATCGAACTTATATTCCACTTTTACTCGAGCACCGATCTTCTTTGCTTTCGGTGCGGCGAGCTTCGGCGCAAGAATCACAATGGCATTGTCTGAGGCAGCAAGCGCATCGAGCTGTTCTTCAAGAAGACTCCCTGCAGTGTTTTCATCGGCATCACCCTCCTCGTCTTCTACGACTCGAAGCGTCGGGTACGGATCATCAATAAGAATAAGAAGGCGCTTCACAAACAGTCCTCCCGATAAAGAGGCTTCCTCCAGCGTCGCACGCGTGAGTTCTTCTCGCGAGAGGCGCACATACGCCAGCTGCGGTTCTTTCGCGCGAGCTGCAGCAACCCATGCAAAAGCCTTCGTGCGCACTTTCTCAACATCACTCCCGTGGAAAAGGTATATCATATGGCCTCCATTGCCCCCCAATCGGGACCTGATTTTATTGTTGTGATGATAGGCACTCCTCGCGCCTCCTCCTGCGATACGATCGACTCCATAATCTCTTTAATTTTTGTGCTCAATTCTGTCAGTCGTGACGCACGAATCTCAAACACTAATTCGTCATGCACTTGCAAAAGCAAGTAGGCATCGGCACTCGCCTGCTCGTTTTTAAGCATCTCGTCGACCCGCACCATGGCGAGCTTAATAATATCGGCCTGGGTGCCCTGTATCGGTGCATTAATTGCCATACGCTCAGCTTGTGCCCGCACATACGGCAATGCTGATTTCATTTCCGGAAACTGCCGGCGGCGACCAAACAATGTTTCGGTATAGCCGTGTGTACGCGCAAATCCCTTTGTTGATTCAAGATACGCGGAGAGCGTCGTAAAAGTACTGAAGTATTCCTCGAGATACTGATGGGCTTCGGCCGTTGTTGATTCGAGCTGTACGCGAAGCGCGTTCACACCCATACCGTAGAGGATACCGAAATTAATGATTTTTGCCCGACGGCGCATCTCGTCCGTCACTGACTCGGGCGCGACGTGGAACACTTGTGCGGCAACCTCTCGGTGCACATCTCGTCCATGTTTGAAAATGGTACAGAGTTTTTCATCTCCTGAGAGAATCGCTGCCAAGCGTAATTCGACTTGCGAATAATCGAGAGCGAGGAGCTCGAACCCCTCTGGAGCGATAAAAGCATGCCGTATTGCCTGTCCCCGGACTGAATGGATCGGGATATTCTGCAGATTTGGATTCTGACTTGCCATGCGTCCCGTGGTGGTGCCCGTCTGCAAGAAATTGGCATGCAGACGATGTTCCTCATCGAGCATCGCCGGCAAATTTTCGATATACGTCGAAAGCAGTTTTTTCAATTCTCGATACTCGAGAATGTTTTTCACAATGGGGTGCGCCTCACGAATTTTTTCCAGTTCGCTCTCCCTCGTCGAACGCTGACCACCTGCTGTCTTCTTGTGTTTTTCGGGAATAATCTGAAGCTCGTCAAACAGCACCTCGCCAAGCTGTTTCGGTGAACTTATATTGAATTCCCGTCCGGCAGCGGCATAGATGCTCTGTTCGATCTGTCGCAACTCGGTCGTATACTTCGCGGCAAGAGTGCTCAGTATCTTCGTATCGATCAGGACCCCGCGTTCCTCCATTTTCTGAATAACTGGGATAAGCGGTTTCTCAATATGCGCGTACACGTCGCGAACCCGACCGAGCTCGAGAAGCTGCTTTTCAAGCACTGCATATGCGGCGACAAATGTGCGCTCTTTCGCAAAAGCGAGAATGTCATCCAGCGATGGGTTCGTAAACTCAGATGAAATAAGCCAAAGCATCACCTGCGCTTCGCGGAAACGCTGATCATCTATCTCTTCTTCTGGGAGTGCGTCTGACGTGTCTTGTTCTGCACCTCCAGCTACGCGCTCGGCTGCAAATAGTGTTTGTATCCGCCCCCGCAGAGTCCTAAAACCAAACTCATCACACATAGCGAGCATCGACGGTAGACTGCTCGTCTGTTGCCACGGGTGTTCTGGGAGTGTGAACGCAATCGGCGCGTCAAGGCGAATGGTTGCGAGTGCTTTGCTGAAACGCGCATCCTCTTCGTGCTCGCGCAACAGCCCTATCATGCGCGCTTTAATGCCTTTTTTGAGAAATGCCTCATCTCCTTTTTTAAGTTTTTCATAGATGTCCTCGAGAGAACCAAACCCCACAATGAGGTCTGTCGCTGTCTTCTCTCCAATACCTGGAATACCCTTGATGTTATCTGATGGATCACCTCGCAATCCCTTGTAGTCCGGAATAAGTGCCGGAGGGAAACCGAATCGAGCTACCACCGACTTTTCATCGTACAAAATAGTGTCCTGTATCCCCTTCTTCAGGGTATATACCCGAACGCGCTCGTCATCGACGAGCTGCAGTGTGTCCATATCTCCTGACGCAATAATGACATCGACATCTTTTTCTTCCTTGAGTTTGTGCGCGATCGTACCAAGCAGATCGTCAGCTTCAAACCCCTCGCGCTCATAGAGTGGGATAGAGAACGCTGCAAAGACTTTTCGCGATTCTTTCAGCTGTATCGCGAGAGCATCTTCAGTCGCAGTACGGGTACCCTTATACCCCGCAAACGCTTCATGGCGAATCGTTGGTTTCGGGAGGTCGTAGCAGGCTGCTATATAATCCGGCTTCAAATCCGTAATGATCTTCAGCAGCATCGCAACAAGCCCATAGAGCGCGCCAGTCGGCGCGCCTGATGGACCGGTAAATTCCGGTAACGCATGGTACGCCCGATGGATGATTGCATGCGTATCGAGCAGCACAATGCGTTTTCTCGCAGATGTCTTTTTATGCATATCTAAGCGTGCGAGAGCCATCTTCTTTGGCAACAATCGTGAGTCGTGCCGCAGCTTCTGGGAGCGACTCGGATACTTTCTCGGGCCATTCAAGCATAATCAAGGTTTCTGGATCACGAAGAAGATCAGTGAGACCAAGAGGAGACAGCTCCTTCCCTGACTCAAGGCGATAAGCGTCAATGTGCACCAGCCGTCTAAATGCGGTCACTCCCCTGTCGAGCGGGTATATCTTCTCTAGAACGAACGTCGGGCTTGTCACTGTCTCTGTAACACCGAGTTTTTTTGCACCCGCTTTTACAAAAGCTGTCTTCCCAGCCCCAAGCTCTCCAGAGAGCGTCACAAGCGTCGCACCCGACTCACGTGGCGTAAGCGATACGACAAAACGACCCGCCTCGTCCTCGAGCTCAGTGAGTGTAGCGATGTGTTTCTCCATTTGCTCTATTGTACCGCCCAAAAGGAAAACGCGCCTGACCCTAAGGCCGGCGCGTTGAGGCTCTCCACTTCAATGGTGATATCGGCGATCCTGCCAACAGCATGGGGAAAACCGCGGAATAAAGATCGGTACCGGCACGTACCACCGTGGTACGTAGTACTGTGGTGGCGTCACGCACTGCCACCCATATCCATCCCAAGCCGGATACGCGGTCCGAGCACA
>JAKAKH010000016.1 GCA_021824605.1 bacterium | reverse complement strand
CACCCTCGTACGAGGGTGTTTTTATTCGCTAATAGGACTTTAAATGACGAGCTTTGTCGTGCGTACGGATCTTCTCGAGCGCTTTCGCTTCAATCTGACGAATACGTTCGCGAGTCACACCGAACTCCTTCCCTACCTCCTCAAGCGTATGATAGACACCGTCCATCAGGCCGTGGCGCATTTCAAGAATCTTGCGCTCCTTCGGAGAAAGGTCACTCAAGATCTCTTTCACCTGCTCGCCGAGAATTCGTTCCGACGATTCTTGCACAGGCGAAGGAATCTTATCATCTGGAATAAAATCGCCGAGAGTCGATCGATCATCGTCATCTGAGCCAATCGGATTTTCAAGCGAAAGGGTGTCCTGATTAATCTTTTCAATCTGATAAATCTTCTCCGGTTCGATACCCATCTCGATCGCGATTTCTTCTGCCTGCGGATCGCGGCCAAGCGCCTGCGAGAGACGACGGGAGACCTGTTTATATTTCGCAATCGTTTCAACCATGTGCACCGGGATGCGGATCGTACGCGACTGGTCAGCGAGTGCGCGAGTAATTGCCTGGCGAATCCACCAGGTCGCATACGTTGAAAACTTATATCCTTTCTTCCAGTCGAATTTGTCGACGGCGCGGAAGAGACCGAGATTCCCCTCCTGGATAAGGTCGAGGAGTGTGAGGTCGGGACTGCGACCGACGTACTTCTTCGCAATCGACACGACGAGACGGAGGTTACTTCGCGCAAGAATATTGCGCGCCTCAGCATCATTCTTCTCGATGCGTTTCGCGAGTTCGCGCTCTTCAGCGGCAGTGAGCAGTGGGTACTGCCCTATCTCTCGGAGATAAATCTGAATCGAATCATAATTCGTCGAATGCCGATCTTTGATATTACGGGTTGCAAGATACTCGTCAGCCGCATCCTCGAGCATTCCTCCCTCGAGCACATCGACACCCGCCGTTGCGAGACGTTCATAGAGCGACTCAAGGAAATTCACATCTTCCTCGACATGCGGGAACGATTTGAGGATTTCATTGTAGGTCACGTACCCGCGCTCTTTTCCCTTCTCGATCAGCTGTTCTGCTGAGAGTACTTTCTGCGACAATGCTTTTGTCTTTGCCTGCTTCGCGGCCGTCCGAACAACCTGCTTCTTCGAATGCAGTTTCTTCGGTGCACTTTTCTTCGGGGCTGCTTTTGCGACTTTCTTCTTCGCAACGACCTTCTTAGGCGCAGCTTTTTTTGCCGCCTTTTTAGCAGCCATTGGCTTTTTCACGGTTTTCTTTTTTGTAGTGGGTTTCGCCATAAAATGGAAATGATTGGTTGACTACCCGAGTGTGGCAAGACGCAAGGAGATTTGCGCACACACTGCCTGCGCACGTTCTATGGCAGATGTCTCACCCGCTGCCTCGGCTCGACGTAACTCCGTCACTGCTTCTTGATACGCCTCGCGGACCACCGCTGATTCAAAGGCGTGGAGAAGCTCGTCTGCTGCGCCTTCATTCGGACTCTCGCCGAACGTCTGTTCTACGAAGAACAAGACCGATTCGGGGAGCACCGGCGAGGACAACGGCTCGGCTTCAGTAATTTCAACATACCTTGATTTGACACGTTCCGCAAGGGGTGTGCCGGCATATACCTGCATAAGCGCTAAGAGCTTTTCTCTGCGTGACTCCCGCGCCGAGCGCGAGGCAGGAGAGGAGGGTTCCGTCCGTTTCGACCCTGCCGTAGCTGTCTCCGTGCTACTCGACTGAGCCGGTACGCGCCGAAGAGACTCGCGCACTGCTTCGGGGCTCAGACCGAGCGCTTGCGCAGCACTTTGTATAAAATGTTCGCGCTCCATCGGACTTGGCATTGCCGCAATCAAGGGAAGGACGATCGTTTCCGCACGTTGCAACAGTCGGTGGGGATCACGCTCAAGATCCGCAAGTTCATTCAGAAAAAATTCAACAATAGGTTTCGCTGTCGCGACCCGCACTCCAAATTCTTTTGCATCCGTACTAAGTAAATCTGCAGGATCGCTTCCCTTCGGGAGTCGCGCCGCTTTGACGCGGAGTCCCTGCGCAAGCGCAAGCGTTGCCGAACGAGCGGTCGCTTTCAGTCCGGCAGGATCGGCATCAAGCACAAGCATCAGGTTATCGCTGTAGCGCTTCATAAGAGCTACGTGCCTATCAGAGAGCGCCGTCCCCGAAAGGGCGACTGCATTCGTGAACCCTGCCTGATGCGCATGAAGCACGTCGAGCTGCCCCTCGACGAGCATCGTGAAGCCGCGCGTTCGTATTGCCTCTTTCGCACGATCCATACCAAATAGAATGTCCGACTTTCGATAGAGATCCGTCTCTGGGCTATTCAGATATTTCGCCTGCTCGTCTGCCGCGAGCGTACGGCCCGTAAATGCAACTACCCGACCTGCAGCATCAGAGATCGGGAACATCAGCCGATTACGGAATCGGTCATAGTACGTACCCGGCTTCCCATCTGCTTCTTTGATAAGTCCGGCGGCGAGCAATTCTGCCGTCGTAAATCCCTCGGCAGTGAGCGCCTCAAGCAGCGTGCGCCACGCATCAGGCGCATACCCGAGCCCCCACTGCCGTATCGAATCGTCGAGGAGACCACGCTGCCGAGCATACGCGTGTGCAGGACTTTCACTCATCCACTCTCCATACCATTCGCTCGCACGTCGCATCGCTTCACGCAAGCGATCTTTTTTCGAAGTATCCGCATGTCCCTCATTCGTATACTCGAGGGGGACACCCGCTTTTTCGGCTAAGAGTTTGAGCGCCCCCTTGAAATCGACCCCCTCTACTTTCTCAATGAACGAGAATCCGTCACCCCCCTCTCCACACCCAAAACAATGCCAGGTGCCACGCTCAGGACTCACGTGGAAACTTGGCGACTTTTCCTTATGGAAGGGGCAGAGTCCGCGAAGCGACTTCCCTGCCCGAGTGAGCTTCACGTACGGCGCAATGATATCTTGGATACTCAGCCGCTCTTTAATCTGTGCCACGGTGTCGACAGCCATAGCTTTGATTCTACCTCGCCGACGGGCGTAACAAAAACCGCCCCCAAGGGGGCGGTTTTTGTTACGTTCTTGAAACCTTTAGAGGGCACGCGGCGTGCGCGGAGCGAAGCTCGTACGCTCAGTTGCCTCCGGCACCGGGCGCTCTGCCTGCAGTTTCGCAATATGCGCAAACTTCTGGCTACCTGAGAAGCCCGTACCTGATGGAATGAGACGTCCAAGAATGACGTTCTCCTTGAGACCTCGGAGACGATCCACACTTCCGCGGAGCGATGCATTGATGAGGATCTTTGTCGTCTGTTCGAAGGATGCAGCTGAGAGGAAAGAACGGCGGGAAAGTGCACTCTCTTTGATACCGAGCACAATCTCCTTTGATTGTGGCGGTAGCTTCCCAGCATCCTCCATTTCTTTGACTGCTTTCGCAAACTCCCAATCCTCAACGACATCACCGACTGAATAATCCGTATCGCCTGCTTCCGTAATCTTCACGCGAGAGAACATCTGCTTCACCACCACTTCAAGGTGTTTCCGCGAGACCGGTGCGCCCTGCAATTCGTAAATCTTCGATGCTTCCGTAATGATATAC
>JAKAKH010000033.1 GCA_021824605.1 bacterium | reverse complement strand
GTACTAACTTTGATGCCTGTCGGTACTAGTTCCTGGCGTCACAACCGTGTTGCGGGGGCCGGAATCGAACCGGCGTCTGGAGGTTATGCTTACCACTACAATTTTCATTGCCCTATAGTTTGTGGTCTGGACTATGCCTTCACCCACGAGGGGTGTCTACCGTCTAGTCTCTACACCTTCCCTAGCTCGCTTACCGAAAGACTATCGTTCAGATGAAACATCTTTCACTATCGTCTTCCGTCGCTTGCTTCCCCATCAGAATGGGGACCCCGTAAATTAATACGGGAGGGCTTGGCTCGGCATTGCCGTGTGTTTTTCAACACGAGGGTTTCACCGAATTTGGCAGATGATCTTAAGCGCAATTGCTTGCGCAAACGCCCGAATTGTTCAAGCCTCCCGAGGTACCTCTCCTCTACCCCGCTATGTTTATATTTAACACTATATTTAAGAGCTTCGCACCCACACTCCCGTTTGGATTACCAACTCTCCGCTACCCTGGTATATTAGTCTGTCTCATTTCTGCACTCCCGTCGCGGGGCGCGACTCTCCTCTACCCCGCTATGTGCGCAGTATACTCATTGAAAGACAAACTCGCAACTCTGTACAGAGACGCATTAAATTACTCTGAACTCGCGGAAGACGGACTCGTAGCGCGCAATGGTACGCTCCGCAAGCGACCGCGGAATATTGAATGTCGACCCTTCGTGGGCAATCTGATTGCGCACTTTGTGTGCCTCCCACGCATCGTTCAGTGTTTCGAATTTCTTTGGATCACCTGTCTTTAATTTCTCACCAACACCGGCACCCATATACCCTTTCTGAGAGAGCACCTCGTCGAGCATAATGTCGGCCTCGATAATTGCCGTGCGCCAGTCGCTCGGATTCATACTGTCTGCAAGCGATTGGATGTGCTCCCAGCGAGGATACGATTCACCCGAGGAACCGGGCTGCGGGATGATCGTGCTGTAATGTTCTTCTTCTCGTTTGCGAAGATCGAAGAGGAGGACAGTCGTGTAGACAATACTAATGAGCGCGAGGACCGAGATGACATAGCCGATAAACACAACCCAGAGCCAGAGCTGCGAGAACATCGCCGAGAGTTGTGTCAGGTTAGCTGTCGTATGACACGCCCCATGGAAACATTCGTAGATAAGTCGAAAGACGTATTCAACATTCAATTGAGGAGCAGGCATCTCCTCTAGTATAAACGAAAAAAATTAGACGCTGTGGATCTTCTCCCCCACTGCCCCAATAGTGAAAAGTCGATCTTCGGCTTGGTGCGGTGCCGTGAAATGTATCCCGACGGGAAGTGCTTTCCCTTCGCGCGAGAGTGTTCCCATCGGCACTGAGAGTGCCGGCATACCCGTGAGATTGGCGAGCACCGTGAACACATCTTCGAGATAGAGCGAGAGCGGGTCTGATTTCGCACCAACAACAAACGCGGGCGTTGGCATCGTCGGTGTCGCAATAAGATCGACTGTGGCAAACGCTTTTTCAAAATCGCGGCGAAGCGCGGCGCGCGCAGCGTTCGCTTTACGATAGTACGCATCAATATAGCCTGAAGAGAGCACGTACGTGCCAAGCAGGATGCGGCGTTTCGTCTCCTTGCCAAACCCTTCAGTGCGCGAGAGCAGATAGTCGTCGAGCGGTGTTGCGCCGCGGGCAGCGTGCCCGTAGCGGATACCATCGAAGCGAGCCAGGTTTGTTGAGACCTCTGCAAAGTTGATGATGTAGTACGCCGCGAGTGCTGGTGTTGCCGACGGCAGTTCAATCTCCTTCACTTCATACCCGAGACTCTTTACGGTCGTAGTGAAACGTTCGAGCACATCTGGATCAAGCGCATCGGCGAAGAGGTGGGTCGGGACACCGATTGTTCGTACCTCTTTCGGTGTTGTGGCATAGAGACCTGCCGGAATCGTCGTCGAGTCTTTCTCATCTTTCCCTGCGATCGCTTCGAGCAGAATACGCGCGTCAGCGACAGTCTTCGTGATCGGGCCGACCTGATCAAATGAAGAGGCGGCGGCGATCACTCCCGAGCGTGAGACCCCACCATAGGTCGGCTTCAGCCCAACCACGCCACAGTAGCTCGCCGGATTGCGGACTGAGCCACCCGTGTCGGTACCAAGCGCGGCGATCGCCATATGCGCTGCCACTGCTGCCGCTGATCCTCCCGAAGTTCCTCCTGAGACTCGGCTTGGGTCATGCGGATTCTTGGTCACGCCAAAGGCAGAATTTTCAGTCGAGCCGCCAAGTGCGAATTCGTCCATATTAGTGCGTCCAAGGAAGAGTGCTCCTGCCTTTCGCAATTTCTGTATGACCGTCGCGTCGTACGGAGCTCGATGATTCTCAAGCATCTTCGAAGCGGCGCTCGCAATATTCCCTTCTATTAGAATGTTGTCTTTCACCGCAAGTGGAATGCCGCAGAGCATCGGTGCTGCCTCGCCCTCGGTGTCGATACGCTTCTGTGCTGCGTCGATCGCCGCCACGTCAGCTGGGAAAATCTCGAGGTAGGCATGTAGCTCTGGATTTTTCGCCTGTGCGGCTTCTGCGCAGGCATCCCAGAGCTCACGCACCGAGAGCGTCTTCGCTCGGAGCGCGCGTGCTGCGTCGACAAGAGTGAGCTCATTCGGCTTAGTCATGGGAAATAATTTGCTTCACTACGAGCGCATCTCCTTCGCGCGCGGGGAATTGTTCCGCGACTTTTTCTGTGAAGAATCCTGCGGCATGCGGCGTGCCGTCGTCGCGCATCACGTTCCGCAAGGGCGATGTCTCCCCCGTTAAGTCTGCCGGGAGGTCGAGTTTCTCAAGTTGCCCGACATACGCAATGATCGCGTCAAATTCACGCGTAAACGCGGGGAGATCCGCCTCGGCGAGCGAGATGCGAGCGAGCGCGGCGAGCTTCTGTACTTCTTCGACGGTTGCCATACCTCGCACTCTATCACGCCGAGAGCCTTTTCAGGAACCCAGCCTCATCAAGAATAGGGATGCCGAGCGCCTGGGCTTTCTCATACTTTGAGCCGGGATGTTCGCCAGCGACCACAAACGACGTCTTCGCAGAAACTGAGGCAGCGGCTTTCCCGCCGGCTGCCCGCACGCGCGCTTCTGCCTCTTCTCGCGAGAGTGTCGGAAGCGTCCCGGTGACGACCACAGTCTGGCCAGTGAGCACGCCTGCTGTCGGGACTTCGATCCGCTCTATGCGCAGATGCTTTGCGAGACGAGCGAGGAGCGCCTGGTTCTCGGAGGAAGCAAACCATGCAGCTACCGACTGTCCGATGATTGGACCGATGCCTTCGATAGAGGCCAGCGCCGCTTCGTTCGCCCGTGCAAGCTTCGCAAGCGTACCGAAGTGCGTCGCGAGCAGAAACGCTGTCTCCTCTCCCACGTGCGGGATAGAGAGCCCAACCAAGAATCGATTTAGCGGCACGTCTCGTGCAGCGGCAATCGCCGCAAGGAGATTATTCGTTTTTGTTTCCTCGAATCCTTCAAGCGCCTGAAGTTCATCTTTCGTCAGCTCGAAGATATCATCGAAATCAGAAATAAGATCGTGCTCCATAAGAAGGCGTACGGTCTCGCGACCCATTCCCTCGATATCGAGCGCACTCTTCCCAGCAAAATGCATAAGCTTCCGTGCTTGCTGTTCAAACGAGCCGGCGACCTTACACCGATGCGCCGCTTCTCCTGGAACCCGTTCGATCTCACCCGTACCTCCACACAGCGGTGAGTGTGTCGGGAATACCCACGCGCTCGTACGCGCAGGTCGCAACTCTCGAATCACCGACACTATCTCAGGGATAATATCTCCCGCTTTCTG
>JAKAKH010000017.1 GCA_021824605.1 bacterium | reverse complement strand
GCTAAAAGGGGCGTGATAGAAAGACTTTTTTCTGCTATAAAAGAGGCATACGGAGACGTCGCATAGTCCTGCCTGCCGGCAGGCAGGGGTCTAGTGCACCGCTTTGTTCTCTATGTACTTCATTTATCTTTTGAAGAGTCTGAAAGATAACCATCTTTATATTGGACGAACCAATGATATTGAAAGGCGCTTGATCGAACATAATCGCGGTGCCGTGTCCTCGACAAAATCTCGAACACCTTTTGTTTTGTTGAAAACAATAGAAACTGAATCCGAACTGGATTCAGTGCGTCTTGAACGAGAGTATAAAAAAGGGTATAAAAGAGAGGAGATCAAGCGTGAGTTTGGTTTATGAAGGGAGACGTCGCATAGTGGTCTAGTGCACCGCCTTGGAAAGGCGGCAGGCTCGAAAGGGTCTCGGGAGTTCGAATCCCCCCGTCTCCGCCGATACAAAAATGAAGCGCTGTTAGGCGCTATTTTTGTCGGCGGAGGCGAGTCCTGCCCCTGGCAGGACGTGGGGGATTCGAAGACCTTGTGAGCAGATTTTGCGAGTGTACGAAGCAAAATCTCCACAAGGTGTACAGATCCCGTAGGGATCAAAAAGCGTAATCGCGGTCCCCCGGCTCCGCAACACAAGTCCTTGCCGGTTATTATTCTCCCGTCGAAAAGACGGAGAGGATCACGTCGCAAGGGCACGTGGATGGGCTTGTGCTACTCACGGTGTGGTAGTCAATGTGGAAACGAGTCAGCAGTGCTGCGTTCCCTTTGTGGTAGCCTGTCTGGCCGCCAACATGGCCGCCGGCAGCGAGATTGGTATCAATGTGCCATCCGAGAGTCTTTAATTTCTGATCGTAGTAGCGTTCAAAGGGAGTAATGATGCTTGCTGGATTCATGGTGCCTTCGATAGGAGCAGAAGTCACGCTCGTGCCGGTGTAGGTCGTGGTACCGATGAGAAAACTCTCAACTTCTGTTGCATTCCAAGAAGAGCCACTGTAGAGCGGGTAGAGGTCTGGCGAGAGAGTCGGGTGCGTGAGAATGAATGGTGCACTCTCGGCAGTGACCTCGCCCTGCGTGATAGGGAGATTCGCATAGGCCTGTATCCCGAGGACATAGGTACCAGAGGGATACATTGGAGATATTTTCCAGGTCGTACTGCCCGTATTCGGCAGATTGGTGAAAATAATGGGATCAAACTCCTGTCCCTCGGTCTGGAGTGGTGGCGGTGGCAAGCGCCGAATGGTTATCGAAATGTAATCGGTGGTAGGTATGCCGCGGGTACTCCACGAAATAAGGTGTTCTTCACCAGGTTGCCACTCCTCGCCACCTGTGGGGGTGGTGATATGTAGAGTTGGCAGGGGGGTGGATTGGGAGCTCCACCAGTACCAGATACCGCCCCCAAGGAGAGCGAGAGTCAGGAGGAGTAGTAGGGCGCGACTCATACGAGTATTGTACGCCGAAAATTGATGGACAGGAGGATAGTAGAACCGTACACTTGCATATACTATGCAACCACAAGAAATAGAAATTCACGACGGAGAGTCGGTCACTATAGGAGATATTTCTCTATCACTGGTCGCAAGAGGACATCGGATAACCGAGCATGGCGATATGAGCATTGCTGATCTGACGTTAGCGATACCGGGTAAGGACGCGCTTGTCATGCGATTAAGTTCTCCCGCTGAGGACATCACTGCTACACTCGGCGAGTATCGTGTCCGACTCGTCGAGCTCGGCTGGAATGGCAAGACCGCTTCTCTTAGTATCGAGAAAGTATCGTAAACGGTTTGTGGCTATGTAGCCTGAGTGCCCTGGGGAGCCAGGGGGTAGGAATAGTGTTCTCGTAGGTAAGCGATAATATCGTCTGATTCATACATTTCGACGTTGCGGTCACTATCGACGAGATAGGGAACCTGCCGCTTCCCGCCACGAGCTACCAGCTCAGCGGCGACGACTTCGTCGGCGATATTCTTTTCTTCAAAAGAGAGACCAAGTTCTTCGCGTACGGCGAGCACCTTATGACAGAAAGGGCAGCCGTCTTTTACGTAGAGGGTTAACATAACACTCAGCATAGCACTCCTTGGGGTAAAAACGCCCACGGCGCCAGAGGCGCCGTGGGCAAGTTACTTCTGTACCGATTTATTGCGTAAGGGCACCAGGTACAGAATTCCCGAACCCGTTGCCACCCCAGCCGCCCTGCATCATACGATAGCCGTAGCCATACCCCCCGCCGATAGAAGCGCGGATCTCACCAAATTCAAATCCACACCAAAAGACGAAAATCAGGACGATAATCGCCGCGAGTGCACGTACTGCCATGTGCTTGCGGCAGTGCATGTGTTTCATATCACCATTTTTGCCGCATTCACAGTGTTCTGTATCCATCATAATCAAAGTTACCTTAGTACTAAGGCGAGACACCTCGCTCCCTCCATTCTACCGCAGTAGAGAAAAGTTGTTAGGAGGGTTATTTCGCTGAGGCGGGTTTCAGGATATCCCACATATGCGGATCTTCACCGCCATCGAGTTTGAAAATAGCGACGCCGCGTACGCCGAGTGAGCGTGCGAGTGCTACTTTCTCTGCAATGGCTTCAGCATCGCTCCACCAGACGATGTGTTGCGGCTCGAGGGCGGTGACTGCATCAGCAAGGGCAGGGGTCGTTGTCGGGGTGTACATAAAACTCAGTTCCCCCGCGCTGTTTCGTTTCGGGGTAATGCCAAGCTCTGCAGCGAGGGTTGTCGCATAGCTCGGATTTAATGCCCAGTTGATATCGTACCGATAGCCCTGCTGGAGCGGGATAACGTCATACTCATACCCATAGGTAGGGATACCGATGACGAGCTTCTTTTTTGAAATAAATTGAGATGCGAGAGTAATCACTTTCTGTACCCACTTCGTATCCGCGACCGGAATGTATGGTTTGCCGTTTGCGGCGGCATTAAGGCGAATATCTCCCGCCCCCTGGTCATAGGTCATAATTTGTACTCGATCGCAGTACTTGTTAATGGCAACATAATCGTCAGCATAGACGAGTTTTTTGGGTATGACGCTAAATGCAGACGCGGGTGGCGTCCGAGCCTCAATACTGCAGTAAACGAATTTTTGTCCCATGCGGGCATAGAGTCCCTGTAAGAATAGGGAGAAGTACGGGCGGGTGGCGGCAGGCTTGTTCTCGAAATCGATGTTAATACCATTAAATCCCTGCTCTTTTGCAAGGGTGGCAATACGAGTCTCAAGTGCTCGCCGTGCCGGACCCGATTTCAGAATTCGCTCCATAGCAGCACTGTTACTCCACATCACGGTCGGGATCATTTTTACTTTCTCGGCTTTAGTAGTGAGTCGGAGCAGAGAGGCAGTTGAGGTCGAGGAGGTGGCGTCAAATCCGAAAGCATCGAAGAGCGAACCATCATTCTGGACGATATAGCCGAAGGGCATAACGGCAGTGAAATCTTGCAAGTGGGGAATCACATCGATCGTGCCGGTCGCTTCGCGCCAGTACGGGATCCACCCCGAGATCTCGAGTTTTGGTGCAGCGCGGGTTGTACCCGGGAGGACGAGTAGACAGGCGAGAACGAGAAATAAGAAACGATACATCTTCCCATCCTACCATCTGCTACAGTACAGGCATGTCACAGTATCAGTATGGAGTCCTCGCGCTCATAGCGCTGGGGGTGGGAGCGGCACTTCTTTTCTTGTCTCAGACAGGATCGACGACAGCACTTCGCACGGTCCCCGCGGAGTTTGGCGGAGTGTCCTTGAATGTTGAGTTTGCCACGACGACCGCGGATCGTGAGAAAGGGCTCGGTGGACGAGCTGCACTACCAAACAATTACGGCATGCTGTTTGCTTTCCCAAAGGACAGCCTCTATGGGTTTTGGATGAAAGATATGCTCGTACCCATCGATATCTACTGGCTTAATTCTCAAGGACAAGTTGTCTATATGCTGCAGGATGTCGCAACCTCGTCGTATCCAAATGTCTTTT
Organism: bacterium; assembly: GCA_021824605.1. Lineage (GTDB taxonomy): Bacteria > Patescibacteriota > Minisyncoccia > Phycocordibacterales > Phycocordibacteraceae > C7867-001. The sequence goes on along the minus strand of JAKAKH010000017.1, from coordinate 16,951 downwards.
ATCCCACAACCCCGGCTCGCTATGTCCTTGAAACCGCGGCTGGGTTTGCTCGCGTGCACCATGTAGTAGCGGGCACGGCGCTATTGTTGAAAAATTTCCCAATCGTTTCGAAGTAGCACTGTCCACAGTGTGTTTCGGGGAGGGAGGAGTACACTTATGGATATCCAGAATTATTCATCATCCACCATCTCGCCTATGCCAAAAGTTGCTAAAGTTTCTGCTCGTACGAAGGCTGTTCCCGTCGTCTCAAAACCAGCGGAAGCACCTGTGTCGAAGGAGACAAAGCGTTATCGCGAGATGATCCCCCAGATTGAGAAACGTGATGGCAGGTTGGTCCCGTTTGATTTCGATAAGATTGTCACAGCGGTGTGGAAGGCCATGATGGCGGCAGAGGAGGGAAGTCAGGAGGATGCCGTGCTTGTGGCGCATCAGGTGGCTGGTGAGCTCGGACGATTTGCGAAGAAGTATAAGAGCTTCCTTCCAACCGTGGAGGGTATGCAGGACTCAGTCGAGAAGTATCTCATCGTCAATGATTATGTGAAGGCGGCAAAGTCCTACATCTTGTATCGCGATAAGCGTGCTCAACTACGCGCAGCGCACGTCGACGTTCCTGCTCACGTACGAAAACTTGCAGAGGAAAGCAAGAAGTATTTCGAAGGAAATACTCTGGGAGAGTTCGTGTATCTGCGTACGTATGCGAAGTGGATTCCTGAGGAAGGTCGTCGCGAGACATGGATTGAGACAGTTGATCGCTATATCAACTTTATGCGCGAGAATCTCGGCAATAAGCTTACCGAGAAAGAGTACGCTGAAATACGTATGGGCATTTTGAAGCAAGAGGTTATGCCTTCGATGCGTTTGATGCAGTTTGCAGGTGAGCCGGCACGTCGCTGCAATACGTGTGCCTATAACTGCACGTTCACCGCGCCAACGAAACTGACGGATTTTGCTGAGATCATGTATCTCTCCATGCAGGGGTGCGGTGTCGGATTCGCGGTAGAGAGTCAGAACATCGAACAGTTCCCGCAGATTATGAAGCAGACGGGCAAGAAGCTCCCGGTGCACACTGTGGCTGATTCGAAAGAGGGGTGGTGTGATGCGCTCACGCTAGGCATTACGACATGGTACGCAGGTTCAGATATTGATTTCGATTACTCGCAGATTCGTCCAGCCGGTGCTCGTTTGAAGACCATGGGTGGCAAGGCATCTGGCCCAGAGCCACTCCGTTCGCTCCTTGCGTTTGCCCGGGAGCGCATCTTCTCTCGCCAGGGTCGTCGCCTACGTTCTATCGACGTGCACGACATCATTTGTAAGATTGGGGAGTGTGTGGTGGCTGGCGGCGTGCGTCGCACCGCAATGATCTCACTCTCCGACCTCGATGATAGTGATATGCGTGACGCGAAGAAGGGACAGTTCTATATGACCGATCCGCACCGCGCAGTCGCGAATAACTCGGCTGTGTATGAGGCGCAGCCAACCAACACGGAGCTCATGGATGAATGGATCGCTCTTATGAAAAGCGGCAGTGGCGAACGCGGGATTTTCAATCGCGGCGCACTCGCAGAGACTTTGCCGAAGCGACGCGTGGATTACTTTAAGGAAATTGGATTTATTGGAGAAGACGGTGTTGTTCGCGGGCCGATCGGCACGAATCCGTGTGCGGAGATTATCCTGCAGTCAAAGCAGTTCTGTAATCTCTCTGAGGTTATTGCTCGTGCAGACGACACGGAAGCATCGCTGCTTCGGAAAGCGCGCCTCGCCGCGATTATCGGCACCTATCAATCGTCGCTCACTAAGTTCAACTACATTTCGAAAGAGTGGACTGACCATAACCGTGCAGAGCGCCTCTTGGGTGTCTCGATCACTGGACAGTGGGATTCCCCGGCTGTGCGTGTTCCCGAGGTGATGCAGAAAGTGCGCGATATGGCGGTGAAAACGAACGTCACGTATGCAAAGCGGTTTGGTGTGGAGCGCTCGATGTCAGTCACTGCGGTGAAGCCTTCAGGGACGGTGTCGCAGACTTTCAACTGCTCCTCAGGTATCCATCCGCGCCATGCGCCATATTACATTCGCCGCGTGCGCATTAGCGCAACCGATTCGCTCTTCAAACTGATGCGCGATCAGGGCGTGCCGTACTATCCAGAAGTCGGACAATCGATGGAGGACGCCAACACCTATGTGCTTGAGTTCCCAGTGAAGTCCCCGGACCACTCAAAGGAGGCGCGATTTAAAGATGATCTCACGGCGATTGACCAACTCGAGTACTGGAAGCGAGTGAAGCTGAATTACACGGAACACAATCCTTCAGCAACCATCTCGGTCGGCGAAGATGAGTGGATCTCAGTCGTGGATTGGGTCCAGAAGAACTGGAATATCATCGGTGGACTCTCGTTCCTCCCACGAAGTAATCATGTGTACCGTCTTGCTCCGTACGAGACGATTACGAAAGAAGAGTATGAGGCGCGTATGTCTCGATTCCCTGAAGTGGATTACTCAAAACTCAGTGCGTATGAGCGCCAGGACGAGTCAGACATGAAGCGTGAACTCGCCTGTGCCGGCGGTACGTGCGAAATAATGTAACGAAAGTAAGCGTTTAAAATGAGAAAACCCACAGCAGGAGCGTGGGTTTTCTCATTTTATTGTAGACCAGGCCGATAAGCCGAATTCTGTCGTGGGCGATCATTTATCTGGGCTCGTGATTACTCACGGGCTCGAGCGGCACTCCTGACCGAAGTTAGGCACGGCCTTGCATGCGGGTAAGGATTTGGTCGTTTCATCTCTTCGGTCACCCGAAGGCTCGTCTCGAGCGTCTTGCGACGCCCGAGACGCTTCCTTTCTTTCGTCGGAAGCGTCTCTGTAGGCACCTCTATCCTCGCGGACGATGGGCGTTACCCACTACCTATTTCCCGTCTTTCGACGGGAGCATGTTCGGACTTTCCTCCCGCAAGGGTTGCCCCTCGCGAGCGATCGTCTAGCCTGGTCTGGGGGCACTATACCACACTTTAGAGTATATGGGAGTCAGCGCGGTACTGTCGTGCTTCCTGTAGCCTTTTCTGCAAGGGAATTTTACGTGCGGTAGAAAGTATCTCGGTGTCTACAATACTCTTGGTTGGCGTCGGTGCACCGGTATAGGCGCCCAGGCTCGAGTACGGGTATGCTGTCAGCTGTTCCTCTAGGAATTGAGGATCTACCACGTGATTGATTTTCCATTCGGGCTCGTAGAGTGTGGCTGGATTGCAGTGCACATAGCTCACGAGATGCTGCAGGTTGTCATCGGTGGAGGCTTCGGAGGATTTGAAGGGCTTCAGGAACAGATTACCTGTCCGTTTGTGCCGGGCATTGAAGTAGAGGGTATAGGCTGTTCCCAGTTTCCGCATAAAGGTAGTGATGCCGCCCTCCTTATCCTCACGGAGCACGAGGTCGAAATGACCAGGCATCAAGCAGAACGCGCCAATTGTAACGAGCTTTTTACCACGAGGCATACGTAGAACCTCTTCAAATTTCCGGTCCCCAATATCATTCCGTCGAAGAGGGAATGTGTCATTTGCTAGATAGAGGAGCTCAAGGAAGCGATTGTAGTCGTGGACGTTCTCAAATACTGTGCGATTCTCGATACCGCGGTTGTAGCAGTGGTACCACGTACCCACAGTGAAAGGTTCTCGCTTCTTCATAGGCTAAAGTATAAGGTGTCACCTTACGGAGTCAAGGAAAATAGAAAAACGTAAGGTGACACCTCGTGTAAATATGGGGATAATCACTTCTTGAAGATGTCTGCGAAGTATACTGACAGTATTATCATCATAAAGCATTAATATCATTCATTATGCCCCCGCAACAGTCAGTGAGTTCCCCTCGTCGTCGTTCGCTTGATACCATTAGTGTTTTTGCGCTTCTTACTACCGTCGTTGCCGCGATCTTCTTGATCACGCCATTTGCGCCAGTGTCGTTTGCGACAACGAAAACATTCCTGCTCGCTGCAGGAGCTCTTATTACGCTTGGTCTCTATATTCTCGCGCGGCTCACCCGAGGGAATGTCGTGTTCCCATCTTCGCTACTTGTCGGGGCGCTCTGGTTCCCAGTCATAGCGTACCTACTTTCAGCTACGTTCTCTGGCACGCCGTTTTCAAATGCGCTCTGGGGAACGGCGCTTGAGCCCGATACGCTCGGGTTTATGTTGATCACGGCCTGCCTTGGCACGCTCTCAGCGCTCGTGCTGCGTCGATCAGAAAATTACCACTCCTTCTTTAAGGTGGGAGCATATACGTTTATCGCGCTTGCATTCGTTCAGGCGCTCATTGTGCTTGTTGGACAAGTGATGCCGACTGTTATCTCACCGGCGTTCACACTCATTGGTTCATTCGGGGATCTTGCCTCTCTACTTGGACTCGGTATCGTGACGCTCTTGATCACGTTCCGATTCTTGGAAATTTCGAATCGAACGCGCAATGTGCTTCTGGCTGGAGGGGGTATTGCTCTCTTCCTGCTCGCTATTGCGAATGCCTCCCTCGTGTGGATGCTGCTCGCGCTTGTATCCCTTGGCTTCTTTGTGGAGGCGGTGATGCGTCGTGGTGGGAAGTCGACTGATGCAGACTTGGACGAAGCGGTTATGGTAAGTGAATCCCCAGTCGAGTCAGAAGAAGGGAATCGTTCGCTCGTATTGCCGCTCGGGGTGCTGGCCGTGTCCCTCTTCTTCCTCATTGGGAGCACGCTCGGCGGAGCACTTGCAAGCGCTCTCCACGTAAACCTCCTCAACATTCGCCCTTCCTGGCAATCAACTCTGGCCGTCACCGAGAAGGCATACACGACGTCTCCCGTCTTCGGTAGTGGTCCGGGCACGTTTGGCGTTGAATGGTTGAAGCATCGTGATGCAACCTTGAACTCAACTGTTTTCTGGAACGTTGATTTCTCTTCAGGTATTGGGTTTATTCCGACGTCCTTCGTGAGTACGGGTATTGTCGGTATGATTGCGTGGCTCGCGCTTCTCGGACTCTTCATTGTGCTCGGTCTCCGCATGCTTATTCTGCGGACACCGCAGGATCCGTTTATCCGCTACGCATCGATTGTCTCGTTCATCGGATCACTGTATCTCTTCACACTCGCATTCTTTGACCTACCAAGTACGGTGCTGCTCGCGCTCGCGTTCGTCTTTGCAGGGCTCTTCATCTCGACGATGCGCTATGCCGCAAACGGTCGGCAGTGGGGTATTCTGTTCTCACGAAGTCCACGAGTCGGTTTTGTCATCGTGTTTGGTCTGACCATCCTCTTGCTCTCTTCGGTGGTCGCAGCGTACACGCTTGTGGGGCACTATGTGGCTGCTGCACAGCTGTCTGATGCGGCGCAGGCGCTTGCAAATGGCAATGTCGACGCGGCAGATCGTGCGATACAAAACTCAATCTCATTCGCACCCTCAGCGGCGGCGTACCAGTTGGAATCGAGTGTGGCAAAAGTACGGATGAACACGATTCTCACATCGACTTCGACAGATAAGAGCGCAGCGCAGAAAGCGTACCAAGCAGCTCTCTCGGCAGGTATTAATGCAGCGCTTACTGCAACGAACTTGAATCCGTCTGATTACCAGAACTGGATCGCGCTCGGAAGTCTCTATGCGCAGGCGGTCCCGCTTGGCGTCCAAGGTGCCTACGACAGTGCGAAAACTGCGTACAAGAAAGCCCAGGCTCTCAATCCGACGAATCCGCAGATTCTCTTCATCCTTGCGCAGCTTGATATTGCGAATAAGGATACGAAGTCGGCCGAGGCAGACTTGAAAGCCGCTATTGCACTCAAACAGGATTATACGGATGCTATCTTCCTGCTCTCGCAGCTTGAAGTACAGGACGGCAACGTGAAAGACGCGCTTTCCTCCGCTCTTGCGGCTGCGTACTTCGCACCAAACAATCCGAACATTCTCTTCCAGGTCGGAATCTTGAGCGCTGCAGCGGGTGATTATGCGAGCGCTGCTGCAGCACTTTCAGCAGCAGTCTCAGCAAATCCGCAGTTCGCAAATGCTCGCTACTTCCTCGCCGCAGTCTATGCAAAGCAGGGTGACCTGAAGAGCGCCCTCGCACAGATCCAAGCTATTGCAGCGATGTCGAGCGATAACGCGACAGCGGTTGCCTCACAGCTCTCCGCGCTCACCGCAGGGAATAATCCATTCCCAAGCAATCTTCTCTCCGCATCCTCGACTCCGGTTAAATAGAGTTGCTTCACAAAGTAGTAAGGAAAAACACTCGGAGATCTCCGAGTGTTTTTCCTACCAGGGGTAGTCGTCATTGCGCGCGCTTAGAGGTAGAATAGCCATATTATGGTTCGACGACTTCTCGAGCGCATCGCGGCACCGGTACGCGGCCTGCATCAGGCCGCGTATTTGTTGGCCGCTCTCACGCTCGCGTCACAGGCGCTCGCACTGCTGCGCGATCGTACGTTCGCGCATAGTTTTGGTGCTGGGCACACGCTCGATCTCTATTACGCCGCATTCCGCGTTCCCGACTTGGTATTCGCCCTTGTATCGTCCTTGGTGAGCGCGTACGTCATCATTCCGCGGATTACCGGCATGGATAGAGAGAAGACACGACAGCTTCTTTCTGAGTCAGCTTCATTTCTGTTTGCCGCAGGAGGGTTTATTTGTGTGGTGCTGGCATTCTTTATGCCGCAGTTTCTCACATTCCTCTATCCGACACTCATGTCTTCTTCGCAGAGTGGCGCATTCATTCTGTTAGCACGTATCCTTCTGCTTCAGCCAATTTTGCTTGGTCTCTCAGGCATTCTTGCGAGTGTCACGCAGGTGCATCGACGATTTGTGCTCTTTGCTCTTTCTCCTGTTCTCTATAACCTCGGTATCATCTTCGGTACGGTTGTGCTGTATCCCCACTATGGATTGCCCGGCATCGGTATTGGGGTGGTCATCGGGGCGTTCGCGTATCTTGCGGTCCATATTCCGGTGGTGAGAGGCGCTGGTGTGGCACCGAGCTGGCGTTTCCCGACGCGCGCGCTGATGACCCCGATTGTGCAGAATTCTATACCACGATCTCTCGCGCTCGGTATCAACTCCATAACGATGTTGGTGCTTGTCGCTATGGCGTCACGGCTTGGAACGGGGGAGGTCTCGGTGTTCACGTTTGCAAGTAATCTCGAAGCGGTGCCACTCGTTATTATCGGCTCGTCGTATGCCATCGCCGCTTTCCCAGCGCTCTCAGAAGCTCTTGCACAGAAAAATCATAATGAGTTTATGAAAGTGCTCTCCGCAAGTGCTCGACATATTATCCTTTGGTCGATTGTGGCACTCGGGCTTATTGCGGTGCTGCGGGCGCATATTGTTCGCATTGTTCTTGGCACGGGTGCTTTCGACTGGAACGCAACACGTCTTACGGCGGCACTGCTCGTCGTGCTGAGTATTGGTCTTGTAGTGGACGCACTCGAATTGCTTTTTTCGCGTGCGCTCTATGCCGCGCGGCAGTCATGGCGGCCGCTCTTCTATCAAGTTGCTGGGGGCATACTCACGATAGGTCTCGCGTATCTCTTCCTTCGGATGCCGCCGCAAGGATTCCCCACCGCCATGGCCGACTTCTTAAAAGTGGGGGACGTTCGAGGCACGGCTATTTTGCTCCTGGCACTCGCTAATATCCTCGGACAGTTTTTCCTGGTGTTCCTCTCACTCATCGCACTTCGCAGTATTGCTCCTGGGCTCGGGCGAACACTGGTGCGCCCGTGTCTCGATGGCAGTATTGCGGCGATCGCCGGAGGCGTTGCCGCATACATCGCGCTTGTTTTCCTCGGCGGGATAGCACCGCTCACGTCTCTTTTCTCGGTCTTCACACAAGGAGTAGTAGCTGGTACTGTGGGTCTTATTGCTTCAGCGGGAGCGCTGTATTTTACCGAAAATGAGGAGTTTCGTATTGTGGTGCAGTCGCTTTCAAAATTGCTGCATAAACGAGACACCCAGACTGCCGTGTTAGAGCCTTCAGCTGAAGAACCAGTACAACCGTGAACCACCAGCATATTCGAAATTTCTCTATTATTGCCCACGTCGACCATGGGAAGTCGACGCTTGCTGACCGCTTGCTCGAGCGTACCGGAGCTATCCCTGAGCGCCTGATGCGTAATCAAGTGCTTGACCGCATGGATCTCGAGCGTGAGCGGGGTATCACCATTAAGATGCAGCCGGTACGTATGACGTACGGCGAGTACACGCTTAACCTGATTGATACACCGGGACATATCGATTTCTCCTATGAGGTTTCGCGCGCGCTCCATGCGGTCGAGGGCGTGCTTCTCTTGGTCGATTCGACACAGGGCGTGCAGGCACAGACGCTCACGACGCTTGCCATGGCGCAAGAACAGGGGTGTGTGGTGATCCCGGTTGTTTCGAAGATTGATGCGCCGGCCGCGCGCGTTCCCGAGGTTGCCGATGAACTCGCGAAACTTATCCACGGGAAGAGGGAAGATGTCATTGCGGTTTCGGGGAAGACGGGCGCCGGTGTTGATGAGCTCTTGGAGGCTATTGTAAAGCGCATTCCGCCGCCGCGACACTCGGTTGAATCTGGGAATGAGCCGCGCGGTCTCGTGTTCGACTTCTCGTATTCAAAACATCGAGGAGTGGCGGTGTACTTACGTGTCTTTGATGGTACGTTCCGGAAAGGGCAGTCGCTTAAGTTTTCTGCTGCAGGGAAGGAGTTTATTGCACTTGAGACCGGTATTTTCACTCCGGGAGAGACGCCTGCTGATTCTCTCTCGGCCGGTGAGATTGGGTATATCGTGACGGGCATCAAGGAAGCGGGGGTGGTGGCAGTCGGCGATACGATAGGACAGGTGAAAGGCACATTGCCGGCGCTTCCTGGCTATGCGCGGCCGCGTCCGGTCGTGTGGGCATCTGTGTACCCAGAGAGTCAAGATGATCTGCCGCTCCTGCGACAATCGCTCGAGCGACTGCGACTTTCAGATTCCTCGCTTTCATTTGAGGAGGAGTCATCGGGGGTGCTCGGAAGAGGGTTTCGATGCGGATTTCTCGGTCTCTTGCATCTGGAGATTGTTACCGAACGGTTGCGTCGCGAATTCAATCTCAAGCTCATTGTTACCATTCCGACCATCTCCTATGTCGTGACTACCACAAGCGGCAACCGAGAAGTTATCTACACGCCGGCGAAATTTCCTGAGCATGGCGATATCGCGCTCATTGAAGAGCCGTGGGCAAAAGTCATTATCATTACGCCGCCTGACTCGCTCTCGACACTCATCCAATTGCTCTACGACCATGAAGCTGAGACGCTGGGTACTGAGACGTATCATGATGGTCGTGTCGAGATGATTGTCGAGATGCCGCTTCGCGAGCTTATGCGGGGCTTCTTCGATAAACTAAAAAACATTTCCTCGGGGTACGCCTCGCTCTCCTATGAGATTCTTTCTGAGCGGCCGGCTGACGTCGTGCGGCTCGATATTCTCGTGGCCGAGGAGCCGGTCCCGGCTTTCGCACGAGTGATCGCTCGTCGCCGGGTACAAGAAGAGGCGGAGAAAATGGTAGAGAAATTGCATGACACGCTGCCGAAACAGCTCTTCACCACGAAGATCCAAGCGAAGACACAGGGGCGCATTATTGCCTCACGGACGTTGTCGGCTATGCGGAAGGATGTGACTGGCTACCTCTACGGAGGTGACGTCTCACGCAAGAATAAGCTCCTTGATAAGCAGAAGCGAGGCAAGAAGAAAATGCTTGAACGAGGGACGGGGAAAGTACATATTCCTGAGGAAGTGTTTATGAAAATGGTACAGAATGATGCGTAGCGGGTACGCTATACTGGTGCCATGCACGCGAATCAGTGGCAACGAGGGATTCTTATCGGAGTGCTCCTGCTGCTGTCGTTTTGGCTTCTCTCGCTCATTTGGGGACTTGTGGGAAAGACACATATCGCTGTTTCCCAGGCGAATGACGCGAAGCGGCAGTATCAGGCACTTGAGAGTCGGAAGGCAGCGCTTGAGGCAAATCTCGCAGCGCTCGCAACCGCTCGCGGTAAGGATGCGGCAATCCGGACCGATTTTGGGGTTGCGCGGCCAGGAGAAGAGGTTATCGTAGTAGTACCGCCAGCGACGACGACACCCGTGCCGGTCCTTTCGTGGTGGCAGAAGTTTCTGAGCTGGTTGTAAATGGCAGGAGGCAAGATAGCGGGTATGGTTTAGTGGTAGAATGCGACCTTCCCAAGGTTGAGACCCGGGTTCGATTCCCGGTACCCGCACTAAAAGAGATGAGTGTCGACAAACAAGATAAATAGAAAGCGCCACTCCAAAGGAGTGGCGCTGCTGAGATGCGGTTTAGAACCGCATCTGGGGGACGTCGTCCCGGGCGAGTTGCATCAGTACTGCAGCGGCGTCTTTCAGCCCTGGCATGCACTCGGCTCGGGCGATTTCTTTGAAACCAAACCGTCGGTAGTCCTTCGCGTGTTTCGGATGAATCACGCAGAGGCAGATGTCTGCCCCGAGATCGAGGCAAATCTTCTTTACCTCGACCATCAAGCGAAGGGCTACCCGGGTGCAGGATACTTCGCGTGAGGCGGCAAATTTGCCGACGTACGCGATTTTTCTGCCCGCGTTTCTAATCTGGCTCACTTCGTCTCTGAAGAGCGAATCAATCGGGAGATACCCTTGGTCCATCAGGATACTGATGGTTCCGTGCATCTCTCGACCATCGTGCTCATCCATTGCTACGAGGGCTACCGAGGCTTTTTGGAGGTCTTCATAGAACGAATAGAACCTCCGGGCTTCTACCTCGACATCTTCCGATGCCGAGACGTATCCGGCCTCTTGGTACCGCGTGTCCAAGAGCTTGAATGCCTCCAAAGCTTCGGAGACGGTGAGTTGCATGGGTCGTACCAGCATGGTGTTTCTCCGCAGGTTGTAAGCCTGCATGGTGAAACGGTGGAAAGAACGCAGGCTTTTGGGGGTTAAGTAATACTGTGCCCGAGGCCGTAACCCTGTAGGGGTCCTAAGGAAAAGGGTAGCAGCATTGTGTGACTTTGTCAAGCCCTCCTGTGCGGAGGATCTGTGGTTTAATGACCTCGGATTGCACATCGGCAGAGAACAGAGGAGTCTCCTATGAGAATCGAGCGTAAAGTAGAGAACGTCAGGGTTGTACGGCATCGAACGATCCTCGAGGCACTTCGGGTGCTTGCAAGAAACCCTTCTGCAAGGAAGGCCATGTTTTCATCGACGGAGGAGATACAGCACAACATACTCGATGCACCACTTGCAAGAGTGTATGAGGGTGATGTGGTGTATCGGCGGGACTGCGGGGTTGTGTCGGTGAGAGAGGTTTGCGAATATGCCGACTTTGTTCACCGTCTCACGAGGGGCGGCTACTATCCGGCCGGTACAAACGAAACAGTTGCGTACCTATCGGTTCTTGCTGCCGAGAAGGTACGTATTGACGGGGTCGTGCACCTTGGAACGCGCATCCTCGATGAGTCGTATCAGGAGTACCGGTTGCTTATGAGGGCACCGGGGCTGTATGAGCTCCTCCCGTTCTTTCCCAGAACAAAACTTCAGCCCGGCTACCACATTGTGGTCGTGCGAGAAGAGGAGGTACCTATAAAGAAAAGATAGCCCGCAGATACTTAGAAAGGGTACTGCGGGCTCTCCATTTCTGACTCAAATGGATGCGAAAAAAGCAAGATCGAGAAAGACGGGCTACTCGAACTAGGTGTTGATAACTTTGGGTGGTATACTTCTCGCATAACCACATACATATGGATAAAACAGTCACTATTTACAGCACCCCAACTTGCCACTTCTGCCAGATGACGAAGGATTTCCTGAAGGAAAAAGGTATTTCGTACACTGATTTCGATGTTGCGCATGACCTTGAGAAGCGCCAGGAAATGATTCAGAAGTCTGGCCAGATGGGTGTCCCTGTTATCTTCGTCGGCGAAGAGATGATTATTGGCTTCGATCAGGAACGCCTCGCTACAACGCTCGGTCTTGCATAAGTTCTTCGTGCCCACAAAAACAGACGCCCCGCTTCCGCGGGGCGTCTGTTTTTGTGATAGGCTTTCGGGGCGCCCCGTATCTTCGCAGACTCGATATGGAGGCTCGTTCGGAGAAAGAGACTGTGCACCCGCATTCTCTTTTCCTCACTTCGCCCCCGTAGTTCAATGGATAGAACAACCCCGTCCTAAGGGGTAGATGTAGGTTCGATTCCTACCGAGGGCACCAGATTTGCTATACTAGATCGTATGGATCCTGATCTACGAAAAGAGCTCGATGAGATTCACGCGCTTACACGAGACAATCATCGTATGCTGCGTGCGATTCGACGGGATCAATGGCTCGGGTTTATCGGTCGGGTTGTAGTGTGGATCATTGTGTTCGCCCTCCCGCTCTATCTCTACCAGCAGTATCTCCAGCCTTTGGTTGCCAAATTCTCTGCAACCACCGGAATGACCACCTCGGGCCCCTTCGGCTTCCCGACTTCCGCTGAAGTACAAAAGCTGATAAACTCCTTTAAAGCGGGGCCATCGGCCCCCTAAAGCGCTTGGATAGCTCAGTTGGTAGAGCACTTCCCTGAAGAGGAAGGGGTCCCCGGTTCGAGCCCGGGTCCAAGCACACTCATGTTGTCGAAGCTACTTCTCTGGGCGCAGAAGCGCGAGCGGCACCTCTCGGCGCTCGCGATGATTGCTGGGTTTCTTTCCGACAATCTCCTGTTTGTCCGCGTTGATTTGCTCCAGACGCAGATACTGTTTGCGGTGTATACCGTACTCTGTTTTATCTCGATCCCGGTCTTCCATTGGCTACAGATACGTAACTATCGAAATCGCATAAGTACTATCGCACGGACGATTCTCCCGTTTGTGACACAGTTTGTACTCGGAGGATTTTGGAGCGGGTTCGTTATATTTTATGGTCGTTCCGCAGATCTCGGTGCTTCGTGGCCATTTTTACTGTTTCTTTTTCTCGTCCTGCTTGCGAATGAGTATTTTCATCACTACCACGACCGGTTGGTATTTACGAGCATTCTCTTTTTCTTTGCGCTCTATTCCTATGCGATTTTTGCCGTACCTCTCTATACCGGCACGATCAGTACGCTAACGTTTGTTGAAAGTGGAATCGTCGCGGTCGCTTTGTTCGCTGTCTTTACCATACTGTTGCGTTCGTTTGCACGAGAGCGCTTCCTTCTCGATATTTGGCGCATTCGTGTCGGTGCGCTCATAGTGTTGGTGCTTATGAATGTTTTTTATTTTACGAATGTGCTTCCGCCGCTTCCGCTCTCTGCGGAGGCGGCAGGCGTGTACCATGCCGTATGGCGTGTTCCAGGGGCCTACTTAGCCACCGTGGAGCCTGAATCGTGGCCGGTTCGCTTCTTCGGTTTTTCGCCAGTGCTCCACCTGACTCTCGGCGAGTCGGTTTCTGCGTATAGCTCAGTGTTTGCTCCTACCGCTTTTACGACCACTATCGTGCATCGTTGGGAATGGTTCGATCCGCTGAAGAAACAATGGATACTGAAAGCAACTATTGCGTATCCCATTGTCGGTGGCCGGGATGGTGGGTATCGAGGCTACTCGACTGTGCCGATGACTACCACGGGGCAGTGGCGGGTCATTGTGGAGACCGTTGACGGTCGGCGTATTACCGAGCTGCCGTTTAGTATCGAGGCGACAACCTCTCCCGTTACTGCAACAACAATTACTCTGAAATAAATAAAAATACCACCTCCGGAGGTGGTATTTTTAGGGTCTAACCCGCTTTTACACGAAGTTTTGTCTGCCGTGCTTTATCAAGTTTCGGAAGGATGATAGTAAGGAGACCGTCTTTAGCATTTGCTGAACAAGCTTCGACATCGACTTCTTGAGGAAGGAGGATGGTGCGCGAGAAAGAGCCCCAGAAGAGTTCGCGCGTAAAGTAATCAGGCTCGGATACTTGTTCGCGTTCGGAGCGATTCCCGCCAATCTCCACCATATCGCGACTTATAGAAATATTGAGTTCGTCAGGACGTACGCCGGCGACAAAAGCACGAATAATGATGTCGCTTGGGGTCTGGTGCACGTCGACCGGGAGCTGGCCTTCATTTTGAGAGGTGTCGGTGTTCAAGAGGGAGGGGCGCGCTTGGGTATCGGGAGTCTGCGTACGTGGAGCACTGAAAGTGGGAGTCACGACAGGCAGTTCATCATCGAATGAATCAAATGTGTTCTCAGAGGGAGCATTCCCAGAGAGACGTTCGAAAAATGAGCGCTTCATAGTCATAGTTGTGGGTAGGGTTTAGCAGGAAAGTTATGATATTGGAAAAATTTCAGCACTTCGAAGGCCGCGAAGAAAATCACCGCAGATGTCCAAACAAGAAAGATTGCGGTCAGTGTGGTCGAACCTCCTTGAGTAATAATAAGCTCGTTAAAGGTAGTGTGCAATGTGATAGCGAGGATAAGTCCGCTCGCTGCGGCTACGGTGCGGACAGCCGGATGACTCTCGTCAGAGAAGGCGAGTGCGAAACCGATCGCCGCAGATGCGAATACGTGGAGCAGCGTCGAGCCGATGAAGCGGACATCGCCCGTGAAGATGCTTGAGGCGACGCTACCCGATGCGATAGGGTTGAGCAAAAACAGCATATTCTCCGCGGCAGCAAAGCCGAGTGCGACGGTAATCATATACACCACATAGTCGGGCGCTTCATCGACTGCTGGTCGCCAGAAAATGAATGCTGCTGCCATGGCATACTTCAGGACTTCTTCGATGAGTGCCCAGGAGATGAATTTCGAGAGGCCGGCGAATTGAGTTTGCGCGTACTGCTCGAGAGGAATGGCGAGAGGGACTGCGATCATGCCTGCGATGAATGCATAGAAAATCATTCTCTTGGGCTCGGGATGTCGTGCGTCTTCTTGGAGTAAGAAGTAGAGCCAAATGAAGGCGGGGAGGAGCCCTCCGAGAAAAGCGTAGCCGAGCGTGGTAAAGGTCACCTGGTTATTCTACCACTGGCCAGGGTGCCACCATAAGGAATTTCGCGTCTTTCGTGGGTAGTGACTGCCAGATTTCTTCTGTCACGAAGGGCATAAATGGGTGGAGAAGTTTGAGTGTACGATCGAGAAGAGTGAGCAAGAGCCACTGCCGTGAGGCTTTTGCACTTGCGTTCGTTCCAGTCAAAATTGGTTTTGATTCTTCAAGTATCTTGTCGGCGAGTTCGTGCCATGCGTAGTGGTATATCTTTTCGGCTGCGAGATACATGCGGTACGCTTCGATATCGACCGTCACTTCTGCAGTCAATTTCTCGAAGGCAGTGAGGAGCGCGGTGTCTTCTTCGGAGAGTGTCGTGCTGCCAGCAGCATCTTGCGTGTTTTCGAGTACGAAGCGCGCAATGTTCCAAAGTTTATTCGCGAAACGGCTGTAGCCTTTGATCTTCTCTTCGCTCATACGCATATCAGTGCCAGGCGTGTTGCCAACGATGAGGGCCATGCGCGCTGCGTCGGCGCCAAACTTCGCAGCGACATCGAGTGGGTCCATGTTATTACCGAGTGACTTGGACATCTTGCGTCCCTGCGCGTCACGCACGAGGCCATGGAGGTAGACTGTCTTGAACGGGACTGTACCGAGCGTGAATTCGGTCATAAGGATCATGCGGGCGATCCAGAAGAAGAGGATGTCATAGCCAGTTTCCAAGAGATCGGTTGGATGATAGGTCTGGAAATCTTTCGTTTGTTCCGGCCAACCCAAAGTCGAGAAGGTCCAGATACCGGAGGAGAACCAGGTGTCGAGCGTATCTTCGTCTTGCACCCAGCCTTCGCCAGCCGGTTCTTCTCCGACGACGACTTCTTCGCCTTTGTACCAGACCGGGATTCGGTGTCCGTACCAGATCTGTCGACTGATGCACCAGTCGCGTAGGTTTTCGATCCAGTGGAAGTAGGTCTTTTCGAAATGTTCAGGGATGATCGTAATCGCCCCCGAGCGCACCGACTCGAGCATGAGCTCTTTAAGCGTCTTACCGCGTCCTGGAACTTGCTTGTTGACCTCGATCCACCACTGTAGTTTCGGGAGCGGCTCGACGATGCCTCCTGTGCGCTCGGCGGTCGCGATGTTCTGTACGATATCTTCTGTCTTCTCGAGTAGTCCTTCACTGGTAAGCCACTCGACGACTAGGTCGCGCGCCTCAGTTGTCTTCTTGTCTTTCAGACGACCCTCGACAGTCATCTTCGCGTATTCGTTTATGACGATGTCCTCCTGTGAGAGATCGTGCCGTTCAGCGATCTCCCAGTCGATCTTGCTATGTGCAGGGGTAAGGCCAACCGCGCCGGTGCCGAAGGCAGGATCGACATCCTTGTCGGCGACGATTTTGATATGAATCGGCACGTCGCAGAAGACCGCATCATATTCTTTCCCTACGAATTCTTTGTAGCGCGCGTCGTCTGGATGCACGGCGACGCCGACATCACCTACTTTCGTCTCAGGGCGCGTCGTCGCAATGGAGATAGGGAAGTCTTTTGAATATTTAAAAGTATAGAGTTTCGCGGGGCGCTCTTCATACACGATCTCGTCATCAGAGATGGTCGTCTGACCCTTCGGATCCCAGTTCACGATTCGCAATCCGCGATAGATGAGTCCGGCGTCGTACATTTGTTTGAAGACAGTGCGCACGGCGCGGCTACGTGTCTCATCGAGTGTAAACGCTTCACGCGACCAGTCGAGCGAAGCGCCCATGGTTTTCAATTGTCCGATGATCGTGTCGTGGCTCTCTTGCGCGAACACGCCGATGCGTTTCAGGAGCTCTTCGCGACCGAGGTCGTGGCGGGAGAGGCCTTCGTCTTTCTTTACTTGCTTCTCGACGACGGACTGTGTCGCGATAGCGGCGTGGTCGGTGCCGGGGACCCAGAGAGTACGGAAGCCGCGCATGCGTTTGTAGCGGACGACCGTATCTTCGATGGCGAGCATGAGCGCATGGCCCATGTGGAGGCGTCCGGTGACGTTTGGCGGTGGCAGTACGATAGAGTAG
>JAKAKH010000005.1 GCA_021824605.1 bacterium | reverse complement strand
GATCTCAACACCCGCCACACCATCGAAGACGACGATTGCACCGTCGAGGACGCGCATTGATCGTTTCACTTCCGCGGTGAAATCGATGTGTCCTGGGGTATCAATGATATTGAAACGAAACTTCTTTGATGCATCTTTCTTATCCTTCTCGCCAGTTTTTGACCAGAAACACGTAATAGCCGCCGCGGTAATCGTGATGCCACGTTCGCGCTCTTGCTCCATCCAGTCGGTAGTCGTCTCACCCTCGTGCACTTCGCCAATCTTGTGCTGAGAGCCCGTGTAGAAGAGAACTCGTTCAGACGTCGTCGTCTTGCCGGCATCGATGTGGGCGATGATACCGAAGTTGCGCACTTTTTCGAGTGGATAGTCGCGATTCATAAAAGTAAATAAAAATAAAGGCGCCGGAGCGTTACCTAGAGAATAGCCCAGGCACGGGAAAAAAGAAAGCCCGTCATAGACGGGCTTTCTTTTTCACCAGGCGAAGTGGGCGAAGGCCTTGTTCGCATCGGCCATGCGATGCATCTCATCCTTCTTCTTAATCGCATCACCTTCGTTCTTAGCGGCGAGGAGGAATTCAGCCGCAAGTTTCTCTGCCATCGGCTTCCCTTTCTTATTACGAGCCGCATTGATAATCCAGCGGAACGAGAGCGCGAGGCGGCGATTCTGCGGAACTTCACGAGGCACCTGGTAGTTTGCACCACCGACGCGGCGGGAGCGGACTTCCATAAGCGGTGAGGCATTCCTGAGTGCTGACTCAAAAGTCTCGAGCGGATCGGCCCCGCCTTCTTTAATAACTTCAAGAGCACCATAGACGACCGCCCGGGCGGTGTCCTTCTTGCCATCCCACATAACGGCATTGATAAAACGGGTGAGCGTCTCTGACCCGTACTTCAGGTCTGGGCGCCAAGTTCGCTGTTTTTTAAGAGGTCGTCGCATAAGAAATGTTATTTAGGACGCTTCGCACCGTAGCGTGAGCGAGACGTGCGGCGCTTCTCGAGGCCGGCAGTATCGAGCTTGCCGCGCACAATGGTGTACTGGACGCCGATATCCTTCACGCGACCACCACGCAGGAGAACCACAGAGTGTTCCTGGAGGTTGTGCGACTCGCCCGGGATGTAGGCGGTTACCTCCATGCCATTCGTGAGGCGAACACGGGCGATCTTACGGATAGCAGAGTTCGGTTTGCGGGGGGTTTTCGTAGTCACCTTGGTGCAGACGCCACGCTTGAAAGGTGAGGCATAGAAGGTTGGGCGATTTTTGAGTGCGTTAAAACCGCGCGCAAGAGCAGGCTTACTCGTCTTTGACGATTTGGTCTTGCGTCCCTTCTTGGACAGCTGATTAATAGTTGACATTTATTTAGAAAACCCCTGCCTACCGGCAGGCAGGCGCAATGGGGATACAGGCACTATATAGAAAGACCCTTAAGAATGCAACTCCGCAGACTCTTACATCTCGTCGACCGGCTCATCAATAGGCTCCCGATAAGGGTCAGCTCCATAGGTAGTAGTGACCGGAGCGACGGCTCCCGACCCCGAGACTGGCGATGAGGATGGCTGTTCTGCGCGAGGTTCGGCCTTGCGAAATTCGAGAGTTGCCGGGGGTTGGCGATCACCCAACATCACGCCTGGGAGATTCTCTGGCGCTACCTGCGGAGCACGATCCTGCAAGAGATTGAGACTTGGAGATGAGACTGGTGGCCTGCCAGGGAACCCAATCACTGGACGGGGCATCACCACCTTCGGCGGGAGCGGCGCAAAAGGTACATCATCAACCGCTGACTCCTCCTTATGAGCTGGCGCGACAAGAGGTTCTCGAGCTACTTGCACAGGTGCCGGCCGAACTGCTGGTACGGGAGGTTTTGCCGTTTGTGGTGGCGGAGCAACTGGCGCGCGGGCCCCCTTCCCTTCCTCCTCTTCGCGAAGCGGAACAAAAATCAGATCATTGACGTCCTTCACGATACTACTGATAATCGTTCTGTCGACCTGCGCCTCCACTGCAAGCGCCTGTGTGAATTCATTCGGGTTCTCAATACCCATAAGAAGAAGCATGATCTCACGCTCAAGAACGCCGCCCTGGTCAACACGGAGACCATATTTCGCCATCAATTCTCTCGCAACAGAGGTGTGTCTCCCTTGCGCAAGGTAGTTGAGTATCACTGGTGGCAGTGTCTGCATCACCTGCTTGATGCTATCCTCGAGAGTCGGTTCTGATTGGTTTTGATCCATAGAAGTATCCTAATGATGTGCTGCGGGCGCCGGAGCCGGAGATGCTGATGGAGCCCCCTCCTTCCCTTCCGCATCTTTGGCAGCTTTGATTCTATTTCTGGTCTCCTCTTCAATAATGTCTTCAATTTTCTCTTTAGCACCCTTTTCTTTCAAAGAATCCTTAATCTTCTTCACGGCTCCTGCGCCGCCATACGCTGTAATTCCCCTAATAAGAGGGCTTCTATTTAAGAGACTACCATCAACCGTTGCCGCATAGGCTTCTTTTACACCCTTATCTGTCATTGCTTTTTTTATTTCAGCATCTTTCTCAGAGTGCGCTTTCACTGCTGCCGCCTTATTCGCTTCGGCTTCGGCTAATTTCTTACCAGCTTCACCAAGCGACGCCTCCCCTGAAGAGAGGTTCTGGCGAGCCAGAGCAAGTCTTGCGGCATTTGCCGGGTCAGTCTCCCAATATTTGTCTTTCTTCTGCTCTTCTTCGAGCCGAGCGATTTCCGCTCTCTGCGCAGCGACCTGTTGAGCCGTTGTTGCGTGCCGCGCCTCTGCCACCCTATGTGCTTGCTCTGCGTCTTTCTTTTTTGCTTCTGCTTTCGCAAGAGTTTCTTCTTCTTCTCTTGTCATATTCTTACGAGCAGTAAGCGTTTTCGCATATTCCTCGTGTCCTTTAATCGACTTTTCTACGTCACCCTTATACCCTCCCTTCGCCGGGCTCCCTGCATCAATACCCATCCCCTTCAATCCCCCTCCCGCTGCTATACCGCGCATATCAAAACTTGCCTTTGCCCCCTTATCAAGAGTTGAAGCAATGAGTCGCCCACGAGTGGTCGAGGCAATACTGCTCGATCGGACTTTCTTCGCGAGATACTGTGACCCTGCGCCGGCAGTTCTACGTGTTGCAAGCGCTACCGCACCAAAAGAGAGTGCGCCGGCAGTCTTGGTCGCCCAGCCAGAGCCAAAAGCTGAAAGTCGTTTTGCCGACATAGTGACTGCGAGCATAAGCCCGATCGCGATCATAAATGACATCAAGTAGCTCCCAAATCCAGGGAGATTGGTGTTCTCGATAAATCCAGTAGCTGCATCCGCACTTCCGCCGCCGAGGCCTGTGAGGAACTTTGCATCGGTAATAACCGCAAGTGCAACATAGAGAACAAGAAGCAATACGGGCGCGGTAATAGTTTGTTCAAAAAGTGTGTCCCACCACTGCCCTGCTCTCTTCTTTAATTGTGGTATAGCAAGCCCGGCAAAACCGACTGGCGCGAGAATAATAAGAAACACGAGCATCACAAAACGGGCAACGAGTATGAATGCAAGCGAGAACATCACAAATGCAGTAACGATAAAGAGAATGATGCCCATAAAACCGACATACCACGGGTTCGAGCCTGTTAGCAGGGTTGGTTGGAGGCGCGCATTATTGTACAGCGTCTGTAGTCCTAATTGAGCGAGGAGCTTGTTTGAGATACCCTCGTTCCCCGTACCTAAAGTAGATCCATCTGGTCCGACAATAAGACCTGAAGAATTTGTCGTGAGTTGGTGCCCTCCATTGATCTGTGTATAAAACTGCGTCGCGAAGAGATTCCCAACATCAATCACCGCTTCGGAGAAAAAGAGCGAGAAATTAAGGAAGACAGCCGCAACAAGAAGCATCGGGAGCATTTTCTTGCCGTAGCCAAGTCGTTCTGTGTTCAGGATGATAGAAATGCCGATGGCCAAGAAGCCAAAAATGAGAGCGATGTTGCCAATATCGCGCAAGATGCGCCATGTCACCCCGATCGCCGTGAGATTGTGCACGTAACTCCCCATGTTAATCACGGTGTAGTACACCGCATAGTCGAGTGCGAGTGCGGCAACACCCACAAGCCAAGCGAAGAGACTAGCGATCCATGTCATGACCGAACCAAGCATGCCACCCGTATCTGGCGGCGCTGTTGGATCGGTCACTGTTTTCTGAGCAGCGGCAGCCGCCTGCTGCTCTGGCGTACCAAGACCAGCGGCTGTCTGCTGTGCTGCAGTACCGAGCTCATTACTTGCATTTAATTGTGTTGAGGCGGCGTCCGCGGCAGCTTGTGTCGTATACGTACAATTGTTAGAGATATCGCAAAACTGTGCATGAGCCACACGCGAGACACCAATGGTGCTAAAAGTGAGTGCGAGAACTATGAAAGCTGTGGTGAAAAATCTTTTCATAGCTTAGGGTACCGCAGTGAGAGCCGTCGGCGTACACGCAGAGGCTTTGAGGGCCTCGGCATTCGTACTGAGTAAGATCATTTGATCAACAAGCGAACCCCCTGTGACCGTGAGTGACCCTGCCGGCTTCGCGATGCTGCCTCCCGTTGCGGTTGCATTTGATTGAGCATTGGTAATATCAACGACCGACGGTGGCATTGCGACGAGCGTCGCAACATCAGACGCTAGCGTTGTTCCGGCTGCCCCCGTGACCGCCTCTGACTGCACCTGCGTTCCAAACGTTTTCGTCGTTGCAGCTGTTGCGAGAGCGGCCTGCGCTTGAGCGAGTACTGGCGCGATCTCACTTGTGAGTACTGCTTGGGCAGCCGTTGCTTGCGCCGTCGCTGAAACAGCAAATGCTGGGTTTGAACTCGCTGCGGCGGCGGAAGTACAGAAGCTCTGCAGCGACTGTACACTCGTTGAAGCTGACTGTGCGGCGGTAGCAATCGTGTTCCACGCCGTCGTATATGAGTTAATACCGTCCAGCACGGTCTGCGCCGACTGATATGCTGATCCAGTCGCAGATGCGCTATTACCCGTATAGGTAAGAGCAGGACTACCTGCACTCATAGCCACTCCCGTCGAGGCACCAAAGAGTCCTCCGGCACCGCCGATCACTTTCGTGAGAAGAGCCGTCACTATTGAACCAAACGCCGCATCGAGATCAGTTGAAGAAATAAGCGTATCGACACCAGCACTCGTCACCAACTTCGAGGTGTAGTCATGAATGACTGAACCCGGGGTGGATGCCTTGGCCGGAGTTCCATCTGCATTGATACAAGGTGCTTGTGGACTTACAGCGGTGCTCGAAGTAGCATTTGGATTAACCGTAGTGCCAGCACCACACCACGACAAGAATCCGCTCGACTGGACAAGATCCTGCCGTCGATTCATGTTCTCCTGATTCAAATTATTCACCAATTGTCCGAGTGACGCCTGGTAAATCATGTAGGGATTATTTTGAGTTTGCGTCGTGAGATCAAACCATGACGCGACGCCTCCTTGTGCCCAGTTGCCGGTAAGGAAGTAGTTGATGCTAGCGTTCAGAGTACATCTGTTTGCGGCGAAAAAGCCCTCGAGGCTTGAGCGCGTCACATATTCTGTTTGCAATGCCCCGGCAAGCGCTGAACTAAAAGGCGAATCACCAAAAGCTCTATTTGTAATCTGGCCGATGAACGAGAGCGCAACAACATCTCCTACGCTCCGCAAATATTCGGATGTGTTCCGCACATAGCTCGGCTGCCCGGTACCATTTGAACCATTTATAAAGTTAATCGTATCCTGCGTCATCGTCTGAAGCATTGTGCGAATCGCAGCGCGAGCGAGTGGGATTAATATCACGTCATTAATACACGTACCCATGGTTGTTCCGGCAGTAACGCCGTTTATCACATTGCCAGATTTTGAGGTCGCCGGGACGTCTCCAAACGCCGAGGCAATAATACCTCCCAACACACCCCCCACACACCCCGTACCCGCTGCGACCGCCTTTTGTGGGACTGTGAAGAAAGCTGCCGGCACAATGAACACAGCCATACCGAGTACTGCAATAGTTTTAATCAAAGAGTGCCCGCTCATGGCGTTTGTGATTCTCCCTGCTCACGGGCAGTAATATTCGCCATAATATTCACGAATGCCGCCCCCGGGGTGCCATCTATCAGCACCACTCCCGCCGCTCTGTACGTAGTCGCGAGATTTGCAAAAGCGTGTTCAGCGGCCAGTTCAGCTTGCGGATACTGCTCGAGTGCAAGTATGGCAGAAAGAGGATCGGTGCCCACCCGGGCAAAGTCAGCATCAATCTCGCTCAGCCGCATGAGCGCATTCACGATTGCGAGGTCGGTAGCAGCAAGTTCTTCTGGTACCGGGAGCATAGCAATGCCGAACGCGGAGTCGCGATAGGCTTTCGCAAGTGAAACGAGGTGTTGGGGCGCTGTGGTATCACCACCCTGCACGGCGGCTTGCAGATAGCCGATTTCGCTCATAGTCGCATCATTTTTGTTCTTCTTGAGCACAGCTTCCGCAGCAACAGCGAAAGCGCGCAAAGCGTCCGGCCCAGTACCAGAAACAGTCATATCTGATATTTTCTTAAAATCAGGAGCCGGTACGACCGTTTGTGAAAGTTGATTCAGAGCCTGATTCGCGAGCGCCGCGGTCTGTTCACTTGAAAGATTCACTCCATTGTTTGCCTGTTTTGCAGCAAGATAGAGAGCAAAAAAGCTCTTCGCAAACGCATTCGTGAGCGTACCCGCCCCTGTCGAGACAGAAGAGGTAGTACCCGTATTCGTCGTCGATCCGACAGTATCAGGGATATTCGCAATAGCCTTTGGCACAATAAGCCCCCTTGCAACCGCCTCACCGTCAGTCATGCCAAGATGGAAATAGTCGGTAGTCGTTGCCTCTATTGGAATGCCATAGAGCACCTTCTCCCAGTCGGGCAATCCGTCGCCACTTGAATCTTTCGTCGCAATTGCCTCAAGAAGCGCCGTCTCTGTCGAAGCTTGTGCAACAGGCGGCGACTCAACGCCACGAGCCAAGACGTAGGCGCCCACGACCATCACTATTGAGAAGAGTATTGCAGCAGTAATTTGCCAATGTTTAGAAATTTTCCACCACATCATCACATCAATAAGTATATCACCACCCCAATTACCCCTTGAGAGTGATGTGGTGATATGTAGTGGTATCCTGTGAACATGCGCGTATCGTTTCTGACACTTCTCACGACTGTTGCCATCTTTTCATCAGGAGTCTTTGTATATGCTGAAACCCCCTCTCCATTCTCAACCTCGCTCTCGCTTGGTTCTTCAGGGCCGCAGGTCCTCGCACTTCAAAAAATCCTGAACCAAGACCCTCGCACCCACATTGCAGATACCGGACCAGGTTCTCCCGGCAACGAAACAGATTATTTTGGTCTCCTTACAAAGGACGCGGTTATCCGATTTCAAGAAGAATATGCTACTAGCATTTTAGTCCCCGCCGGACTGACGAAAGCAAGCGGATATGTTGGATCCTATACTCTGGCAAAACTTACTGAACTCTCTGCCTCCCCCGTATCTAGTAAGGATACCGCCGCATCGACACCATCTACCGCCACCCAGACCGCAACCACCCCTCTTCCTTCCACTCCTTCTATACCAACACATTCGACTACTACCGAACCCTCACCAAACCCGAATCTGAAAAATATCGATGTGTTTCTCGCATCGGTTACCAAAGTTGCGAAAGAAAAAGGACTTTCTTCAAGCGCGATTGCCACGATCGATGAGCAAATCATGAAATCTGTTGCCACAACAACTGATCTGCAGGCGACTTTTCTTAAACTGTTACAAGACAAGTCTCATCAATCCATCAAAAGTAATTCTTATCTCGATAAGACACTCGCTAGCATAGGAGACGCGATTGCATCCCTCTTTGCGCCGCAACATGCACAAGCAGCAAGTGGCGTTCCTTTCGGAGGAGCGCTCTTGTTCTCTTTTTTCTGCAATCAAAGCGACACGTGGCTTATTACGCTTGAGCCGTTGCCACCCTCGTATGCCGCTCTTCTTACCTACGTTCCAGAATCGCAAGCATTTCTCTCGTACAATATTCCCTATACTCCCTGGCTTCTTGGTGAGTATGAATCAGGCGCAGGACTGTGTATCGTCGGCGCCTGTCCGTACTGCTACACGATTCCTTCAGAAGGCATGATAAGTCCGGAAGTAGGCTCTTCTCCTTATTAAACGGGGCGGACAAGCGCGAACCATTGTTCGAGCGATAGATCTTCTGCGCGGGCCTTTTCGGGAATATCGCCAGCAGAAAAACCGGCATCGCTGAGATTATTGCGGACAAATTTCCGCTTATGGGCAAACCCCGCGCGAATCAGTGAGAAAAAATACTGCTCGGCTTCTCGCGAAGCAAAATGCTTTCGTGAAATATCGCGCACTGTGAGCACCGCTGAATCGACGTTCGGTGCAGGATTAAAAGCGCCGCGCGGCACCGTAAACTCATACGTCGGCGTGCCGTACGCTTTCACCGACAACGAGAGAATACTCTCTTTCTTTTGTCGGGCGACACGCTCAGCAACCTCTTTCTGTACGAGAAGTGTCATCGAAGATGGCTGATTCTCCGACGCAAGAAACATTCTAAAAATCTCCCCGGTAAGATAGTACGGTATGTTCGCGACGAGCGCGTAACCACTCGGGAGCGAGGAGATATCGAACGTACGAATATCGCCCTGAAGGAGTTTGAGACGACCAGCGGTAATCTCGTTCGCGAAATCATGCTGTAATTTTTCAAACAGTGCATAATCTGCTTCAAGAGCAACTACCTCCCGGGCAACTTTCAACAATTCGCGCGTCAGCATGCCAGTCCCCGGCCCTATCTCGAAAACAACACTATCGCTCGTAAGCTTCGCGACCATCGCGATTCGCTCAGCGATACGCGCATGCATCAAAAAATTCTGTCCGAGTGATTGCTTCGCTTTAAAAAAAGTCATAGTGCGTGGACTTATCATACGACAGTAGTGAAGCATCGATATCCGCCAAGAAGGAGGAAGGCTCGGCATAACTGTCGATGCCATAAATTTTTCGCACTCGTGCAAGCGTGAGAAACAGGCGCTCTTTCGCACGAGTCATCGCCACATAGAAGAGTCGTCGCTCTTCTTCCTCGTCGCGGTCTTTCTCGCCACCCATACCCTGATGCGGGAAAAGTCCTTCCTCCATACCGCTCACAAAGACTGTATTGAATTCAAGACCTTTGGCCGCATGCACCGTCATAAGCGTCACACCCGTTTTCTCTCCCTGATCGAGCTCGTCCTGATCGCTTGCGAGCGCTGCCTCAGCGAGGAAAAGAGCGATACCCTCTTTCCCATGGACCGCATCGTGCCGTGCCGCTACCGACGCGAGCTCTTCGATATTTTCAAAACGTTCCTTGTCTTCTTCACTTCCTTCGTCGACAAGAGCCTTGCGCATACCGCTCTTCTCGATGACGAGCTTCACGAATTCGGAAGGAATAGAGGTCTCGGCAGCTGCTGCCAACTCCGCCACAACTGCCTCAAACTTCTCAACTTTTGCAAGATCCCCTGCCCGCAGGAGATCGCGCTGACCCGCCGCAAGTTTCCCAAGCGTTACTGCACCAATACCGCGCGGTGGCGAGGAAGCCGCGCGCATCGTATCGACCTCACGAGTCGGATCCATTGCAAGCCGCATCCACGCGAGGACATCCTTCACCTCCTTACGTCCGAAGAAACGCGTACCGAGAAGCTTGTACGGCACGCCGGCCCGTAGCAACCCCTCTTCAAGCGCGCGAGATTGGAAATTTGTGCGGAAGAGCACTGCAATTTCCTCAGGTCGAATTCCTCCCGCCATAAGCTCGCGTATTTTCCGTGCGATCCAGTGCGCCTCGTCCTCGGCACTCCCTGCGATATACAGCGTAATGGGTTCTCCCGCTCCCTGCTCTGTGGTCGAAATCTTCTCCTTCCTATTCTTATTTTTCGCAATCACCGCATTTGCCGCGTCCACGAGATTTTTTGTCGAACGATAATTTCGTTCAAGAATAATAGTCTTCGATTCCGGATACGTCGTATCGAACGTGAGCAAATTCTCAATAGTCGCACCGCGCCAGGTATAAATAGTTTGATCAATGTCGCCGACGACAAAGAGATTCTTATGTGTTGCGGCGAGCATATTCGTCAATCGACCTTGCAGTGCGTTGGTATCTTGATATTCATCAATATGGATATACTGCCATCGTTCCTGCGCCTTCGCCCGAATCTCTGGGTGCTCCTCAAGCAGCTGCACTGGCAATGCAATTAGGTCGTCGAAGTCGAGCGCCTTCTCTGCCTTGAGCGTCTTCTCATACCGTAGCCAGCATTCTGCAACCACCCGACCACCAAAACTACTGCGACCATACTTCTCTGAGAACTCTGTCGCCCGCATCCCCTCCCCTTTCGCTCGGGAGATACGGCCGAGTACCGCACGCGGCGAAAGTTCCTTGACCGAGACATCGAGCGCTTTCAAGGCTGCGGCTATCGCTTTCTCTGAATCATCCCGATCATAGACACTGAAGAAACGCGGGACGCCGATTGCCGTACCGTAGCTCTCAAGCAATTCCCGGCCAAGACCATGGAACGTTGCAATAAACGGTACCGATCCCTCGTCGGCAAGCATAGTACGTACTCGCTCCCGCATCTCGCGAGCAGCTTTATTCGTAAACGTGACCGCCAGTATCTTCTCTGCGGGGACCCCCTCACGCACAAGATGATAGATACGGGTCGCAAGAACACGCGTTTTCCCGCTACCCGCACCCGCCAACACCGAGATAGGACCTGCGGTTGTAAGTACCGCTTCCCGCTGTGCTTCATTTAATCCTTCGAGATATTTCACCTATCGAATATACCTTATAAATCGTTCTCCACAGGCA
The DNA here is from genome assembly GCA_021824605.1 of bacterium. GTDB lineage: Bacteria > Patescibacteriota > Minisyncoccia > Phycocordibacterales > Phycocordibacteraceae > C7867-001. The sequence continues at coordinate 10,313 of JAKAKH010000005.1, read as the reverse complement.
TCCCCTACCCCCGTTGACTCAAAATCTCACTCGGTTATACTCCGTCTATCGACTGATACGGATGTATTCAAGAAATGGCTTATATACGTTGTATGTAAGCCATTTTTGTACTCGAAAGACCCACCGCATTCCCCCGTTCTGCTATTAAATTCACCTTTCAATTTTTCCTACTCGGACTTGTTGCTGTCGCTCTCTTCGCGACACTTACACCAAACCGCGCAAGCGCTTTTTGGTTTTTTTCTGCAAACGCTGATGCTGCCTCAATTGCATCGCTCTTCGATTTCCAAACCCCGGTACTTGCTGCCGCTATAAACTCTGACCCCAACCCCGACAAGGGGCTCATTGCTGTCCAAACCAGCAGCGACAACGCTCTTATTGCTCAGACCGGCCCAGCGGGCACAATAGCTGACGTGGCAAGCTCGACACCCTCCGACCGTATTTCGGTCTATGTCGTACGACCGGGCGATACTCTCGGAGAAATTGCCGATATGTTTGGTGTGTCCGTTAATACTATTAAGTGGGCAAACAACCTAAGTAGCTCTCGCGACGTTCATCCTGGCGACACCCTCGTCATCCTTCCTATCTCCGGCGTACAGCGCACAGTGGCACGCGGCGACACACTTAAATCAATTGCCGAGAAATACGGCGCAGATGCTACGGAAATCGCCCAATTTAACGGCCTCGACCCGGCAATACCGCTTGTCGCAGGATCAACGATTATCATCCCTGGCGGTGAAATCGCGACTCCCGCACCTCAAGTAGTAAAGAGAAGCTCCGTTGCTGTATCTCATACTCATAAGGAGATACGAGAACCGTATCTCGGCGGTAGCGGATCGCCGCAACCTGGCTACTACAGCAACCCTGTCCCAGGTGCCATCCTCACACAAGGTATTCACGGATGGAACGCAGTTGATCTCGGCGCCGCTCGCGGTACTCCGATTCACGCTGCGGCCGATGGTACGGTTATCGTTGCACGAAACAATGGCGGCTGGAACGGAGGCTACGGCAACTACGTCGTCATCACGCACGCGAATGGGACACAGACGCTCTATGCTCACATGACCCACAACATCGTCAGTCCGGGACAATCCGTTGCAAGTGGCCAGATTATTGGCTATGTTGGCTCTACCGGCATGTCGACTGGCGCCCACCTCCACTTCGAAGTCCGCGGCGCGGCGAATCCTTTCCGCAATTGTGAACTCGGGCAAACCTGCTCACCCCAATAGAGTTCGATAGAAACGCCCGCGATGCCAAAGGCATCGCGGGCGTTTCTATTTTACTTTTACTCAAATCCAAAGAGTCCACGGGGTCGATACTGTAATGCCTCGTGAATAAACGCGGGAGTAACCGACTCAGAGCCCGCAAGGTCGGCAATCGTGCGTGCGACGCGCATCGTACGATGATAGCTTCGGGGGGAGAGCTGCATGCGAGCAGCAGCCATCGTGAGTGCCTCTTTTGCTGCTTCGCTAAAATCACTTTTCTCATCAAGCTCCTTGCCGGAGAGACTCGCGTTTGTCGCCCCGCGTTTCCCGGTTCGCTTTTCTGCACGCAGTCGCGCAGAGACAACACGCTTCCGCACCTCTGCAGACGACTCCCCGGTTGAAAGTTTCGCAAGCACCTCGTGCGGGACAAGTGGCACTTCGATCCAGAGATCAAGACGGTCAACAATTGGTCTGGAAATACGGCGCGCCTGCCGGCTTGCTGCTCGCAGAGAAGTGCGCGCATCACTTGCAAGCGTATCCGCAGGATTCATTGCGGCCACAATCATACAATCAGCTGGAAATGTGACTGTCGCACGTGCACGTGAGACAGTCACCGTACGATCCTCAAGCGGCTGGCGAAGCGCCTCAAGTACTCTCGACTCAAACTCTGGAAATTCATCCAAGAACAGGACACCGCGGTGCGCTAATGTCACCTCCCCTGCTTTCGGGAAAGCTCCCCCGCCAACAATCGCCACATGGGACACCGAGTGGTGCGGCGCGCGAAAAGGTGGCCAGTATACCGCTTCTCCATCACTCAGAAGCCCTGCCGTTGAGTGAATTGCGGTTACTTCAAGCATATCGTCATCAGTAAGCGGTGGGAGAATGCCCGAAAGAGCTCGTGCGAGCATCGTCTTCCCGGTGCCCGGAGGACCATAAAACACAATGTTATGTCGCCCAGCTGCCGCGATCTCGAGCGCACGCTTTGCACTCTCCTGTCCTTTCACCTCTGCTAAATCGATAGCCGGTGGCGGAGTCGGTAATCGCCGATCTCGTACCAACCGTGGAAGCGGTTTCTCTCCCTGTATATGCTGTAACAGCTCTGAGAGAGACGCCGGCGCATACACCGCTACTCCTTCAGCAAGAAGAGCTTCATGTGCATTCCCAGGCGGTACGAAAATCTTCTTAATACCCCGCTGCTTTGCAGCAAGTACCTGCGGAAGCACACCGCGCACCGCACGAAGCGTGCCATCAAGCGCAAGCTCACCGATGGAGAGAAACGGTTCGGCAGGTGACGCAAGCTCTCCTGCCGCAATCAAATACGCAAGAGCGAGCGGGAGATCATAGTGAGAACCTTCTTTTTTCAAATCCGCTGGCGAGAGCGAGAGTACAATGCGCTTATTCTGCTGTTTCGGCGACTTGTATCCTGAGTGCCGTATCGCCGCACTAACTCGATCACGCGCTTCTTCAACTGCCTTATCGGCAAGGCCAACCACTGTAAAATTATGCAGACCGCGCGTCAGGTCAGCTTCCACCACCACAATCTCTGCCCCCGAACCAACCGGCTGCGCAGCAAGCGTTTTTGCGTATCCTTGTTTCGGCAACTCTTTTTGCGAAGAAGATGACTGCGTGGGTACCGATGGTTTCGGCTGAGGCGCAGTCATATGGCTCTACAGGTGCGTAAGACAGGTCGCCGCTGCCGGATCCGCCCCAAGACGCGCCTCTTCTATTGGGGCGCCGCACACCTCACACGTCCCATACGTTCCCTCTTCAATTTTCTTAAGAGCCAGAAGCACGGTGTCATACCGCGCCTCGAGATCAGCGAGGAGAGACGCATTTCCTTCGCTGCTTATGGTGACATCTGCCTGATCTGCAAAATCTGCCTGGGCTCCGGTCTCTGATGGTACCGACTCCCAGTCATTTGGGACCGCCTGATTGGGGCGCCCCACACCACGCATTTCTGATTCAAGTTTTATTTTTTCAGCTTCAAGCTTCTGCGTCGCCTCGGGAATAGTCATAGACACATAGTACCAGACATTTATGCGTGCGAGGCAAGCCGTCCCACAATCTCTGAAAACGCTGCCGGGTCACGGGCAATAATAAGTACATTCTGGTTCCAGTACCCATAGAGAAGAATGCTTCTTCCTTGCGTATCACGATACACTCGTACGTCATGGTTACTCACAACCTCGTCATGGAAACCTCCATTCGGAGTGGTGGTACTGGCCGTCGTAGTACCCACTTTCGTGCCAATGGGCGCCGACGATGTCGCGAGATCCTGCGTCGGGTACAACGGGAAAAGAACTGCTAAGTCGGTCTCCATATGCGGCTCCCAAGAAAGCATGCCTGAAAATGTCGCGTCATATCCGCTCACGGACAGTATGAAAAAAGGACTCTGTGACGCACCGGTGTTAATAATACCCGCCATGCCTCCCGTCGCATTCACGTTGCGCAACAAAATATTCGGAGCCGGTGGCGTAAGGGCAAGAAACACCGAGTCCTCTCCTGCTGTGTCGAGCGTGAGAAGCCGAATCGCATTTGGGGCAAGCGGTGATACCACCGACTGTTCAATAGATCGCGCAAGCGCGCTTCCAGTACCTGAGACTTTCGCTTGATCATCGACGACGATCGGGGCTGAGATAGTCGGCGCAATAACGACCGGAGCTGTCGCAACCTGGTAATGTAGGAAAGCAAAGTATACGCCCACACCTCCCCCGCCGAGCAGGAGAATACTTAGCAGAGCAACAAAAAATGCGTACCCGCTCCCGCCAGCCTTTCTCGGCGCCTCTGCAGCGGCAACTGGCCGCGCATCCTGCTCGGCCGCAAGAACCGTTACGGTGGAAGCCTGCGTCTCCTTCAGGCGTTCTCGAAAATCATCTTCGTACGTCTGGAGAGGCAGTGGTCTCGACTCTTCCTCAGTCACGACGGGTTCTGGCTCTGGCTCTGGTTCCGATTCTGGTTTCGGCAATGGATCCAGCTCCAGCAACGGTTCTGGTTCTGGTTCTGGTAACACTACTTCCTCAGCTTCCCCTTCTGGAAGCTCCATCGGTGCCGGCTCTGGTTCTGGTTCTGGAAGTGGCACCGAAATATCCGGAGGAGGAGGTTCTGGTGGTGGTGCCTTCTCAACCACCGGTTCTTCTTTTGAAGGCGGCACTTCTATAAGTGGAGTGAATCCAGGAACCCCCCCTTTCTTGAAGGTGTCCATATCGCTCGCAAAAGTACGGATGTACTTCTTCGGCATCCCGTCGTCTTGTGCTGGTACAGTTGGGATTGAATTCGTGTCCATTCACTCCCTAGTGTAGCGTATTGCTTAGCAGTAATAAACGTTATCCTCGAGAAGAAATAGTGAACTTCTGTGGATCGTCACACATATCTGTAAATGCGTGGGCTGCTTCTTTCAATTTACTCGAAGATGATTTCCCAAAAGAAATGACTTCCACCTGACATCCTTGGTTTATATCAAGATATTGAATCAGTGGCACAAAATCGCCATCCCCCGTGACAAGTACAACCGTATCAAGCTTCGGTGCAAGCTTCACCGCATCGATAGCAAGTCCTACATCCCAATCGGCTTTTTTCGCCCCATCGGCAAATATCTGTAGATCTTTCACTTTTGTTTCAATACCCATTTTCGTGAGTGCTTCGAAGAAATTCTTTTCTTCCCCGCTCTCCGTTGAAATGACGTACGCAATCGCCCGCACCAAGATACGACCGCCAACCGCCTCATCGAGGATGGCACCGAAGTTAACGCGCGCTTTATATAGATGCTTCGCGCTGTGATAGAGATTCTGCGTATCGATAAAAACGCCGATACGCTGCGCTGGATGTTTAATAACTGCCATAAAAAGAAATGATTACGTGATTATAAAAAGAGACACGGACAGAGCAGTGCCCATTGGCTCACTGCCTACCCATATACTACCACTCTCGAGCCCGGGCGCTGTACACACAAGCCCCCGAGAAAAACTTACTTCTTGAGACCGAGTTTCTTAACGAGTGCTGAGTAACGGCGCTTGTTATTGACTTCGAGGTAGCGCAAATGAACGCGACGGTCAGCAACCATCTGCAAGAGACCGCGACGTGAATGGAAATCCTTTGGATTCTTCTTCAGGTGCTTTGCGAGCTCGTCGATCTGCTTCGAGAGAATAGCCACCTGCACATCCGGTGAACCGGTGTCAGTATCGTGGCGGGCGACGCCCTGTATGATTGCTGCCTTTTTCTTGGTGGTAAGCATGGATGCCCCTACCCTACCACGTCTTGATAAAATACGCAAGTGTCGCAAAATCAGGGGCCGCACCCCTGTCGCCCTACGGTATACTGCCTGGTAATGGACGCCAACACGGCAAAACGCCAGTTTCTAGAGTACATTGAGATCGAGCGCGGCCGTGCGGTGAAGACTGTGGAGAATTACGATCACTACCTCTCCCGCTATTTTGAGCATATGGGCATAAAAAAAGTCAGTGATATGAGCGAACAGAATGTACGCGAATTTCGCCTCTGGCTCAACCGTCAACCGGGCACGAAAAGCGACTCAATGAAGCGCCGCACGCAGAACTATTACATGATTGCTCTCCGCGCTTTCTTGAAATTCCTTCGCAAACGTGACATTGAGGCCCTCTCTCCTGAGAAAATAGAGCTCGCGAAGCTTCCCGAACGCCATATTGACCTCATCACTTCTGCAGAGCTTCAGCGATTACTGCAAGCGCCCCGCGAGGCTCTCAAAAAAGAGAAGAATCCCGATAAAATACGTACGTACCTGCGCGATTGTGCCATTCTCGAGATGCTCTTCTCCACGGGACTTCGCGTCTCCGAACTTTGCTCGCTGAACGTCGACCTTGATTTGTCTCGAGACGAGCTCTCGGTACGCGGCAAGGGCGAGAAGGTACGCGTCGTCTTTCTCTCTCCCGCCGCGAAAGAAGCTGTGCGAGACTATCTGAAAGCACGGAAAGATATGGAAGAAGCCCTCTTTGTCGACGGCCGACCAAACGCCCTGCATCGCATCACCCCACGCGACGTCCAGCGCCACCTGAAGGCGTACGTCGCTCGCGCCGGTATTACGAGCGTCGTCACCCCCCACACTCTCCGTCACGCATTTGCGACCGATTTACTCAGCAATGGAGCCGATATTCGCTCAGTCCAGCAGATGCTTGGCCACGCATCGATCAATACAACGCAGATCTATACGCACATCACCGACTCGCATCTCCGCGAGATCCATAAAAAATTTCACGGGAAGAATCTCTGACGAGATGAGACGTGTACCTCTGGTATGCGAATGCAGAAAAACCGCCGGTATACCGGCGGTTTTTCTGTCTCTTTCGAGAGAGTACCTGGTAACCTAGTTGACTGAGATATCCCGGAAGATAGAAGCTGAGATACTCGAGCTTGCAACGGTCCCGTAGACACGAACCGTATCTCCGTTACTGACCTTGCTGAAATCGAGTGTCGTCCAATTCTTCGCAAGGAGCTGTGCCCCGGAAGCGAGTGATACGGAATATGCGGTTCCTGCCGCACTGGTAAGCGTAAACGTCTGTGCCGTAGCATCAAGTCCGGAAAGCGTACCTTGGGTAATTCGAGGCCGATCTGCCATGATTGTATGTACTGCCTGCACGTTCGTCTTAACTTCTTGATTCAATGCCTGCCGTTCGGTCCAGTCACGAATGAGTGATGCATCTACGGTCCAGTTTCCGTTTGCATCGATAGTGCCCTGAACGCCGACAAAATCTCCCGTATGGAAATTAGAGATTGCCGAACCTGCCGGGAGCACTGACGCGGTTGTCGGAACGTTGACAGTCCAATCCCCGCCCCAACTCTTCACAGTCAGCGAGCCGGACGCGACAGAACTCACCGTACCGCGCAAGAGGACACTGCCGTCTTTGTTCACATGAAGCACCATCGGCGAAGGAACCGCCGCCGTTGAGATTACCGAACCCGTTTGGGCGAAGGCTATTCCTGCTGTTGCAAGAAATCCAATAACTCCTACTGCAATAGCTACATTAGTTTTCATGCTGAAATAAGGATTATGTAATAACTGCTAATGACTATAAACTGCACGTGCACCGTACACACGAAACCTCATATTTGATACGCTTTACTTTAGGAAAATATTTCAAAGAGGAGCAAACTTCACATTTCTACGAGTCAGATAGTTTGAAGTGCGAAACCAAGTTAGAATATCGCTATGAAAATCGTCTCGTGGAATGTGAACGGGCTGCGCTCGCTTGCGAAGGATGGATACTGGGACTCATTTTTGAAAGAAGCGAAGCCCGATATCTTCTGTCTCCAGGAGACAAAAGCGGCACCTGAGCAACTTTCTGAACAATTCCTCTCCCCTGCCGGATTCTCAGCTTTCTTTTCTTCCTCACAAACCCGCAAAGGCTATAGCGGGGTCGCCCTGTACTCCAAAATTGAACCCCTCAAGGTCATATACGGTATGGGAATACCGGAATTCGATCAAGAAGGGCGCCTTATCGGCGCTGAGTACGAGGACTTCTGGCTCCTAAACGTGTATTTCCCCAATGGCGGACAAGGTCCCGAACGTCTTGACTACAAGATGCGTTTTTATGACGCCTTTCTCGCATTCGCTGAGAAACTACGCGCTCGAAAACCAGTTATCTTCTGTGGAGACGTGAACACTGCCCACGAAGAAATCGATTTAGCCCGACCAAAAGAGAATGAGCAGAATACGGGATTTCTTCCTGAGGAACGAGCCTGGATCGATGAAGTAGTGAACGCAGGGTATATCGATACCTTTCGACATCTCCACCCACATACAAAAGAAGCCTATACCTACTGGGATATGAAAACGCACGCACGTGATCGTAATGTTGGTTGGAGAATCGATTATTTCTTTGTGGCCCGTGAATATATGCCTCACGTCAAGAAATCTGAAATCCACAACGCTATCTACGGGTCCGACCACTGCCCTCTTTCCATCAACCTCTCATAAAGGACAGTTATCCACAGTGATGTCCTTTACACTGTCCTTGACTGCGCTATCTTTAACCAAGGACGAGTTGTTCTTTGCTTGATCTTTCCCATCATCACGCAACCTCAAAGGTTCCTGCCAACGCACGCGACGATTCGCGCCACAAGCCATCTGGTGAGGACTCCTTCTGAAGACGCTCTATAAAAAACGAAAACCGCCCTATTTCTCGGGCTAGAAGCACCATCTCGTACGCCCCGCTCCTTTTTGCTTCTGGTCAATTCTGGGCGGTTTTTTGTTTTTATCTGATGTTACACGTGAACCCTATCCCCCTAGCACACGTGATGCTTTTCCATAATATGCTTTATTTCCTCATCCTCTGCCTCCTCCCGACGCTGCTTCCCTGCTTCCCCAAGCTCCCTTAACGCATCTTCCGGCATTTTGAGTAATTCTTCTGTGCGAGTATCGAGATATTCTCTTGTATTTCTTTGTGAATCATCAAGGACTTCCTCAAGGAGTGCATTCAGTATGTAGCCTATTTTGGGACCAGGTTTCATATGGAACTTTTCCATAATATGCTGCCCATCGGTCTTGAGCATTTTCACCGAAATTGGGTCGCGGAGAGCTTGCTCGACCATTGCCTTGTATTTCCGGAAGCGAAATGGCTGCTCCTTCGGACGGCCCGTGCCCACACGGTCACAGATGCGCAAATTCAAAAGATCCCATATATTCTCTTCCCCAACATTCGTTATCATGCGTCGCACAGCAGAAAGCGTGATTTGATCAGGGTCAGAGAAGAACATATGCCAGCGGACCAGCTTTACGACCTTATCGATTGTTTCTCGTGAAAAATGCAGATCTTCAAGAGCTTTTTTAGTTACACGTGAACCAACCACTTCGTGCCCATGGAATGTCCATTCCTTCTTCTCCTCTGACCAGCGACGGGTCTCCGGCTTGGATATGTCGTGGAACAATGCGGCAAGGCGTATATCAAAATTCCAGTCTTTGTCCGCAGCATGCTGCATCGTACGCATAAGATGCTCAAAGACATCGTAGCTATGTGCCTGATTTTGCTCAACACCGACGCCGCGAATGAGGTCTGGAGAGATCCATTCGAGCATACCGAGCTGCCATGACAGCACGAGCGCATTCATTGGCTGGCTTGAATTGAGTATTCTCACCAATTCATCGCGAACCCTTTCACGTGAAACGAACCTTAAATGCTTGCTATTTTCGCTTATCGCCGCTGCCGTTCCACCGTCTATGCCAAATTCAAGCTCAGCAACAAGGCGAACAGCCCGCAGCATACGTAAAGCATCCTCATTGAACCGTTCTGACGCATTGCCAACAGCTCGTATCAGTTTGTCCTTTATGTCCTTTTGGCCTGCATACGGGTCCACAAGGTGTCCTTTAGACTCATCCAGGGCTATCGCATTGATAGTAAAGTCCCGTCGAGCCAGATCCTCCAGCAGAGAAAGTCCAAATTTCACCGTATCTGGACGGCGTTTATCAGAATAACCTGATTCAGTCCGGTATGGAGTGACTTCGATAATTGCCAGTCTTGCATCCTCCGCTCCCGTCTTCACTCCAACCGTTCCGTACTCATTTTCGTAGAAAGAATCGGGGAAAACGGCCTGTATCTGCTCTGGCGTGGCATTTGTCGTAATATCCCAATCCTTCGGATCACGCCCGATGATAAGATCTCGCACGCACCCACCCACCAGATACGCCTCAAATCCTGCCTTGCGTAAGGATGCGCTTACAATCTCTACTTCCCGCGGAATACGATACGTCATACGCGAATCGTACCATGAGTCGTACCCTACACGGCACAAGTGGTGTAGTATGCAGAGACGCCCCCGTGGTGAAACGGATATCACAACAGTCTTCGGAACTGTCGGTCCAGGTTCGATTCCTGGCGGGGGCACCAACAGGGAAGTGAAGCACAGCCCGAACGCTGCATCGGCCCTTGTACTGGTGACCTTTGCACATTTTCGAACTTACGTCTGCTATGATTGTAAGATGCGAAAAGATAAGGAAAAAGCTATAGAATTACGAAAAGAGGGGGGAGCTACCAAGAGATAGGGGAGTTCCTTCAGATTCCTCGAAGCACCCTTTCCGGATGGTTCGGTAGGGAAGAGTGGTCAGGGGCAATTCGAGAGAGACTTGCGGAAGCGACGAAAAAGAGA
>JAKAKH010000029.1 GCA_021824605.1 bacterium | reverse complement strand
ATGCAGAGGTTATTGAAGCGGCGAAGCAGGCGCACTGTCATGAATTTATCAGCCAGTATCCTCTTGGCTTTGAGACGATGGTTGGTGAGCGCGGCGTGAAGCTTTCGGGTGGCGAACGACAGCGGGTTGCGATCGCTCGTGCGATTCTCAAGAATGCGCCTATTCTCGTACTCGATGAGGCTACGTCGAGTCTCGATTCCGAATCAGAACGGCTTATTCAGGATGCACTTCTCAAGCTTATGAAGGGGAAGACCGTGGTCGCAATAGCACACCGGCTCTCGACGGTGATGAATATGGATCGACTCATCGTGATGGAAAAGGGCGCAATGGTGCTCTCCGGAACGCATGATGAGCTTCTCGCCCACGAGAGTAATCTCTATAAGAAGCTTTGGGAGATTCAGGTAGGGGGTTTTATTCGAGAGAATTAAAACATTGTCTCTTATGAAGGGGTTTGGTAGTGTTTCTATATCGCCGGTGTAAGTAGGCTTACGTCGGCTGCGTTTGGGAAATCTGGGGACAGACACATTGTTCCTCACTTCGCCGGTGTAGTTCAAGAGTTAGAACGAGGGACTCATAAACCCTAGACGGTGGCGCGACTCCACCCACCGGCACCAGGAAGACGGGCACGACATTTTCAAGAGAATTTGGTAGGATAGCGAAACGGAACCTTGCGGTGGTAAGCGAAGCTTCCCCTCTTGGCGTTCGGCGAAACAGTGTCTTCGACACTGGCCCGTTCGAGCGATGGGAAAATCATCTTAACCCGACGATTTTCCCATCGCTCTTACGTGCCACGCTTCGCGTTTGTTTGCCTCACTTTGCGGGGGTAGCTCAACTGGTTAGAGCATCCGCCTGTCACGCGGAAGGTTGCGGGTTCGAGTCCCGTCCCTCGCGCAAAATGAAGACGCCCTCCGGGGCGTTTTTATTTTGTGCGAGGGTGTGAAGCAGCGCTTCGCAAGGGACTCGAAGGCCGGAGCTATATGCGAGCAGCAGCGAGCATAGCGAGGCAGGGTCGTGAGAATTCGTTTGCGACGGCAAACGAATTACTCCTGACCGAGCCCCGTCCTTTACGCCCGACCGTACTGATCTTCGAGGCGGTGGATGTCGTGTTCGTCGAAGTCGCCAAATGCTATTTCGAGAAAGACGGTACCCTCGGCGCCACCACTCACACGATGCTCAGTCCCGCGCGGACAGAAGAACATACGACCTTCGGCTGCCTGGTGCTCCGTGTCGCCGATGTGGATAATGCCGGAGCCTTTGATGACGCGCCAGAATTCATCGCGATGCTCGTGAGTCTGCAGACTGATCGACTGACCGGCATGCACGGTGATTATTTTTACGGTCGTTTTCTCGTTCAGCGTGAAGCGCTCGAAGTCTCCCCAGGGGCGAATTTCCTTTTCGTAGTGCGAAAGATGTTCCATAGCGTCAGTATACAAGCTTTTGTTGAAAGAAGGAGGATTTTCAGCTACACTGAAAAAGTGAGTTAGAGGATACCTAATTCGCCGATGTAGCTCAGCTGGTAGAGCACCACCATGGTAAGGTGGGGGTCGTCGGTTCAATCCCGACCGTCGGCTCACTTTTTCAGAATGGTTTTGTATGGTAGAAATGTGAGTAGTGTTTTGTGCGCTTCGTTTGCCGCCCTAGCTCAGTTGGTAGAGAGCCGACGGCTCATTCGTGACAAAGGTCTTTGGTCTGTTGTACAGTGAGATAATTGCCGCCCTAGCTCAGTTGGTAGAGCAACCCCTTCGTAAGGGGTAGGTCCCCAGTTCGAATCTGGGGGGCGGCTCAAAAAGAATTGGTTGTTTCGTGGAGAGAACAACGTATACTGAGGTGTATGACACACTTCGAAGGAGCAGCAGGTTTCGGAACTAGCAATAACCAAGAATCGAACGAGCGGCGAGGGAAAGCTCTCCATGCTGAGCGAGAATATCGAGGCGAGCGGTTGAGCGAGCGAGCTCTTGAAATGCTTATGCTCGATCGCAAGAGAATCATGGACGAGATTGCTAAGCTCGAAGAAAATTTGGCAGAAGGGAATGCACGTATTGCGGCGATGGGCCTTAAGGATGAGCAATTGCGTAACTTGGCTATTCAAGTCGGGAGGGAACTAACAGCAAAGATAACGTCTCTGAAAGAAAAACTCCAGACACTGGAAGAACATATCGTGCAGGGTGGCGGTAATCCGGAGGCGTTGCAGTAACGAGTACGTGCGATGGCTGATGAGCAAGACACACGACTAGCCGAACTCGAAGCGCTCATGGCGACGCCTGATTTCTGGGCGGATAAGGACCAGGCGCAGATGCTTGTGCGCGAGTACCAAAATCTGAAGGAGGGCGGGTCGGGCGATCCGCACGATGCTGGAGATGCGACACTCGCTATTCTTGCAGGAGCAGGCGGCGATGATGCAGAAGATTTCGCTCGCATGCTTCGCCGTATGTATGAAGGGTATGCGAGCTCGAAGGGGTGGCGTGTTCGTGAGCTCCATGCGAATGAGAACGACCATGGAGGGTATCGGAATCTTCTTATGGAAGTGACGGGTACGGGTGCGTATGGCCGCTTGAAGTATGAGGCGGGAGTGCATCGTCTTGTCCGCATCTCGCCTTTTAACGCGAATGCGAAACGTCAGACGAGCTTCGCACTCGTGGAAGTTCTCCCAGCGCTCGTTGCGAGTGACGCGGTTGAAGTGAATCCAGCCGACATTGAGATGACGTTTGCCCGCGCCGGCGGCGCGGGTGGTCAGAACGTGAACAAGGTCGAGACAGCGGTGCGTATTCTCCATAAGCCGACAGGTCTTGCGGTGCATGTCTCCTCAGAGCGGAGCCAGCTCGCGAATCGTGAGAAGGCGATGGAGCTTTTGAAGGCGAAACTCTTCGCTAAAGAAGAGGCTGAACGCCAGGCAGCGGCCAAGGGTCGCTCCATCGCGAGTACGACAGCGAACGAGTGGGGGAGCCAGATCCGTTCCTACGTGCTTCACCCCTACAAAATGGTCAAAGACCACCGTTCTGACTACGAATCAAGCAATCCAGACAAGGTGCTCGAGGGCGACCTGGACGATTTTATAGACGCCGCCGCCGCAAGTGCGGTACAATAGGAAGGACTCATGATTTACTTCGACAAGGTGACGAAACGATACGGGGATACGGCAGCTCTCGAAGAGGTTACGCTCTCCATCGCCCCCAAAGAATTCGTCTCCATCGTCGGCCACTCAGGTGCGGGGAAGACCACCCTTTTGAAGCTCCTTCTTGCTGAGGAACGTCCGACGGGCGGCACTGTCTTTTTTGAATCAATCGACGTGAATGATTTGCCGAGTTCAGCTCTGCATCACTATCGTCGCAAGATCGGTATGGTGTTCCAAGATTTCCGCCTCATTCCTAATAAAACAGCGTACGAGAATATCGCTTTTGCCATGGAAGCGGCAGGACGTCCTGATGAAGAGATTGCGAGCGACGTGCCGTACATTCTGGATCTCGTGAATCTCTCTGATAAAGCGAAGCATTTCCCCGACCAGCTCTCCGGTGGTGAGAAGCAGCGCATTGCTATTGGACGCGCCATTATCAATCAGCCCGATCTTATCATTGCAGACGAGCCGACGGGGAACCTTGACCCGATCAACACCTACGAGGTCGTCGAGATTTTAAAGAAGATTAACGAACTCGGGACGACGATTGTCATCACCACGCACAATAAGGGCATCGTTGATGCTATCGGGAAGCGCGTGGTCACGATCGATCGCGGACGTTTGGTACGCGACGATGCGGACGGCAAATACGTACTATAATCATACTGAAACGCATGAACTCTATGGCCATAAAGCGGGTGCTCGTGAGCGGGGCGAAAAATTTCGCACGAGGTGGTGCGGTGTCGGCCGCGACGGTGCTCATTATGACCGTGACGCTCTCTATTATTGCGTCACTGCTATTTCTCTCAGCGCTGCTTACCTTTACGCTGAACTCAATTAAGGACAAGGTGGATGTGTCAGTCTACTTCGTCACCACAGCAGCTGAGGCCGATATTCTTTCGGTGAAGAATAAAATTGAGAACTTGCCGCAGGTGGCGAGCGTGACCTACACCTCGGCAGCTGATGCGCTCACCGCTTTCCGCGCTCGGCATGCGACCGACCAGCTTACGCTCCAGGCACTCGATGAGCTCGGCGGCAATCCGCTTGATGCATCGCTCGAGATACGGGCGAAGGACCCTTCTGAATACGAAAGTATTGTGAATTTCCTTGAAGCATCACCGACACTCTCGAGTGGCGGTACCTCGATTGTCGATCGTATTAACTACGCGCAAAATAAAGATGTTATCGATAGACTCACGCTCGCGATACAAGCAACGCGTGAGATCGGTATCGCGGTGGTTGTCTTCTTCGCGATCGCTTCGATTCTCATTGCCTTTGCAACCGTGCGTCTCGCGATCTACGTTGCGAAAGACGAAATCGCCGTGATGCGGCTGGTGGGTGCAAGTAATGCGTACATCCAAGGTCCTTTTATCGTGACGGGCATTATCACCGGTAGTGCGGCAGCGCTGGTGGTATTGCTGCTGCTCTGGCCGATCACCTGGTATGCCGGGTTGAAGACGGTTGGATGGTTCGGCGGGTTCAATATCGCAAGCTACTATATGAGTCACTTCCTGCTCGTGAGTGCGACGATACTGCTCTCGGGTATCGCGCTTGGCGCTATCGCTTCAGTGTTCGCGATCCGTCGCTATCTCAAGGTCTAATATGGCAAAAGACGGTCACAAATATATATTCGTCCTTGGCGGGGTGATGAGCGGCGTAGGGAAGGGCGTTGTCACGAGCTCGATTGGCTTATTGCTTCAACAGAAAGGGTACCCGGTGAATCTGGTGAAAGTAGATCCCTACTTGAACGTCGATGCGGGCACGATGAATCCGACTGAACACGGAGAGACGTTTGTGCTGCGAAGCGGGCTCGAGACGGATCAGGATATGGGGAACTACGAACGTTTCCTTGGGCGCGATCTCACGAATGAAGACTATATGACAAGCGGTATGGTGTATCAGTCGGTGATTGCTCGCGAGCGAGCGCTCGGCTACGGAGGGAAGTGTGTTGAAGCAATTCCGCATGTCCGCGACGAGATTCTCCGTCGCATCGAAGCTGCAGCAGCGCAGAACGGGAGTCGTATGTCGGTGATCGAGATCGGGGGTACGATTGGTGATTTCCAGAACGCTCTGTTTATCGAGGCGGCACGCGTTCTCAAGATGAATCATCCCGACGATGTGCTCTTCGTGATGGTCTCGTACCTGCCGACACCGGGTACGCTTGGTGAGATGAAAACGAAGCCGACCCAGACAGCGGTTCGCGATCTTAATTCGTACGGGGTGCAGCCAGACTTCATTGTCGCCCGTTCCAAAGAGCCGATTGATGAGAAACGGAAAGAGAAGCTCGCTATCTGGTGCAATGTGCGCAAGGATCGTGTGATCGCCGCACCGGATATTAAAAGCATTTACGAAGCACCGCTTAATTTCGAGAAGGACAAGCTCTCTGATGCGATTCTTGACGCACTCAAGCTCCCCGAGAAGCGCAAGGCCTCTCTTGCAGTCTGGAAGAAATTTGCGCTCTCGATGGCAAACACGAAAGCACCTGAAGTCTCGATAGCGATTGTTGGGAAATATTTTGATACTGGTGATTTCGTGCTCTCTGACGCCTACCTCTCGGTCATTGAAGCTATCAAGTTCTCAGCAGCGAAACTTGGGTATCAGCCGAAAATCACCTGGGTGAACTCGAAGAATCTCGAGAAAGGCGGTACTAAGGCGGTTACTGAGCTTACGAAGTATGACGGCATCATCGTCCCGGGCGGTTTCGGCGAGAGCGGTATTGAAGGAAAGATTAAAGCAATTCAATTTGCCCGCGAGCACAAGATTCCGTATTTCGGTCTCTGCTACGGTATGCAGCTGATGGTCATCGAGTACGCTCGCAACGTGCTCAAGCTGAAAGGGGCACATACGACGGAGATACAGAAACACGCTGCGGACCCGGTTGTCGATGTGATGCTTGAACAGAAGAAGCATCTCGCCGGTAATAAATACGGCGGCACGATGCGACTCGGGGCGTACCCGGCGTATCTCAAGAAAGGAACCATCGCTCGCGCGGCGTACAAGAAGGAATTAGTCGATGAGCGTCACCGTCATCGGTATGAGATTAATCCGACCTATGTACCGCAACTCGAGAGTGCAGGACTCGTGTTCTCTGGGACATCACCCGATGGTGTCTTGATGGAGATCGCTGAGCTCCCGCGAACAGCACACCCATTTATGCTCGGGACCCAGTTCCATCCGGAGCTCCAGGCTCGCCCGCTCGATCCCCATCCGCTTTTCACTGAATTTCTCAAGGCCGCAGTCGCGAAAAAAGGGAAGTAAGACGTACTGAAATAAGCGCAGAGAGACTTCGTCGACAACGCCTGGGGTGAGTGCTACCCTTGATTCGGGTACTGTTCAATTTCAATGCACCAAGGTGCGGGAAGGGTCTCATTATGGTAGACGAGAGGCAATTTATCACGAGCGTGACGAGAGTGCTCGAGTGCCTGTATCGCTCGAAGGCGATGCGTGCCTGCGATCTCCAGCCGCTCCTCAATCTTCCCGAGGAAGAGGTGGTGAGAGCGTTGGAATCGCTCGTCGCGGACGGTTCTGCCGAATCCTACGAACACCAAGGGCAGAAGTTCTATCTCCGCGCCTTAAGGCAGCCTGACGGTGCTGCGCTACAAATGCCCGCAACAAACGCGGGCATTTCCTTTTCTAAATGCTAAGAAATTTTTCGGATAGTCTCGGTGAGGCGATCGACCTGTTCAAAAAAAGGTTCGCTGCGAATGTCGCGTGGGCGCGGCAGAGTGACCGCGAGCGTCTTCTCGACGTGGCCTGGGTGGGCGCCCAAGATAACGATATGATCCGAGAGTTCGATCGCGTCAGGAATTAGGTGGTTCACCATCAGTATCGTAAGGCCATAGGTCTCCCAGATGCGGAGCAAATCCGCCTTGAGTGCTTCGGCAGTAATGGTATCGAGATTTGAGAACGGTTCGTCCATAATAAGCAGATCAGGAGAGATGGCGAGTGAGCGTGCGAGCCCGACGCGTTGTCGTTGACCGCCGGAGAGTGCGGCAGGGAAGTGAGATTCAAGATGTTCGAGCCCGACCTCTTTTAATTTTTCTCGAGCGATACGTTCGCGTTCGGAGCGCTTCATGCCACCCATACGTAATCCAAATGCGACGTTCTCGAGCGCGGTGAGCCACGGGAAGAGAGCATAATTTTGAAACACCATAGCCGGACGGGAGAAGTTTCGCACGACTGTGCCGCTCTCCGGCTGCATCAGGTCGAGGATGACACGCATCAGGGTCGATTTTCCGGCACCTGACGGACCAATGATCGACACGAAGGCGCCGGCAGGGACGACAAAGGAAATATCCTTCAGCGCAAAAGCTTGCTTCTCATCAGCAAAGCGTGCATTCACACGAGAGAGAACGAGAGCGGGTGGTTTCGTAGTACTCATGGTAGGTATTTATTCGGCATAGTGCTTGCTATTACTCAGGAGCGGCGCCCACACAAGACGATTGATAATGAAGACAATAACGAGAATACCAAGTGCGCCAGCAATCGCGGCAGGACTGACACCCGACGCGTCGACATTTTTAATAAAGGCACCGAACCCTGACGTATTCGAAATGATTTCAGCACCGATCACGGACTCCCAGCCAATAGCGATCCCGACGATAGAGCCGGTGAGGATTGCAGGGAATGAAAGCGGGGCGAGATAGTAGCGGATACGTCGCAGTCCGCGAGCGCCGAAGATGGTCGCAGCATCGTTAAGGTCGGTATGGGCGCTCTTGATGGCGGTCAGGACCGCAAAGAGAATCGGCCAAACAATAGAGCTTACGGCGAAGAGGATAATCATCTGGTTGGTGTAGCCAAGGAAGTAGATAAAGAGGGGAAAGAGTGCGAAGGAGGGTACGTTTTGTAGAATGTCGAAGAGCGGGAAGAGGACATCAGCGAATGGGCTCCATCCGACTATGAGTGCGATAGTGACGCCAAGCGCAGCGGCGATAGCGTAGGCGAAAGCAAGACGATAGGTGGTCTGGAAGACAGCTCCGAGAAGAGCGAGCCAGGTTACCTCACGGAAGTAGCCGGATACCCAAAGCAGGAGAGCGGCTCCGACGACACCCGCCATGATAAGCCAGGTACGGCGATGACGCTCTTCGTGGGCGCGACGCCACGCACGAGTTTGACCATGGGAGACGCTGCGTACCATACGAGTATTCTAGCGTGCTTTTCTGCCTGGTGGACATTGGAACCGTGCACATTTTTGGGAAAATTGACGAACAGTGATTCTAGTGGTATACGTATATTTGCATACTGTGAGTATGGCATCGTTCTTTTTACCGCTTCACCACAAGGAGAAAAAGCATGGCACGCATTTTAATCGCCGAAGATCAAGATCTGCAACGGGACCTGTTGGTCCATCAGCTGCAGCGCCAGGGGCATGATGTGACCCCTGCGCACGATGGGCAGGAGCTTCTTGATTACCTGTACATCTCAGAGGCGCCGTTCGATATGGTTATCACCGACAACTGTATGCCGGTGATGTCCGGTATCGAGGCACTGCGCTGCATCAAGGTCGGCGACGAGCATCGGCACCTGCCGATCATCGTCTTCTCTGATACGGACGACCCGAAGACGATCGAGACGATCAACAAGCTGGGCGGCACTTTCATCAACAAGCGAGAACCCGAGCGTCTGCTCGAGGCCGTCGGCAAGCTTCCCTAAGCCGACAAGACACTTCAGAACCGCTCCAAGGAGCGGTTCTCGTTTTTATGTTGAGTGCAAAATCTGCTGAATTTGGTAGAGTAGGGGGTACTTGCGGGTTCGTCTAATGGTAGGACACATCCCTCTGGAGGATGGTATTGGGGTTCGAGTCCCTGACCCGCAGCATTGTTGCTAAATCACCTTTTTTGGGTGCTTTAGCCATCATTTCGTAATAACTTTTATAGCGTACATCCTCGGTTTTCCCATCGAGTAGTGAAAGGTTCCAAAGTACCTCAGAAGCTATAATTCGCTGTTGTGCAGGTTCAGCATTGAGGAGGCGATTTCGTGCGGTATTTGCTTGCTTAAATTTTTCTAGCGTCGGTTCCAAAGTAGCCAGCCCGTCTTGTCGGCGGACGTTGTTTAGATCGTACTGGAGCATAGAGCGCTTGCGCTTGATTTCTTCCATTTTCCGCTCATACAGTTCACGTCGGAGAAGCCCCGAGGAGGAATCCTCAAAGGCAGCCATCTCTTGCCGCTCTAAGGCGTCTAATTCGGCCTGTAGGCGGGCTTTGATGGTATCAGTGTAAGTTGAGCTGTCGGAGTACTTCTCGCGGGAAGCGTCGTGCATGATGGCGATAATTTCATCGTCGAATTGGATAGCTTCAAGAGCATTCGCGACAAGGTCAGTAGCGGGCTCAGAGCGGAGGTATCGAGAATGAGCGGCACAAACACCCTTGCCGTTGGTACAGTAGTAATATTCGTGGCCTTTCTTGAGAGAGGCGGTGTACATGCAGGAACAGGAAGCACAGATAAGGAGTCCTCGAAGAGGGAAGAAAAGTCGTTGCTCCTGCGGCCGATGGGTACCAGTAAGTACTTCTTTGGCTTTATCAAAAGTCGCTTTTGAAATGAGTGGCTTATGCTTGCCCGGGTAGTACTTTCCATCGCGGAGCATGAGACCAAAGTAAAACGGATTTTTAATAACCTTCTCAACGCGTGATTTCAAGATCTTAGTTCCTTTCGAAGTGCGGAAGCCTTCGGCATATAGCTGGTTAGCAACAGCTTGCATGGAATACTGACCCGAGTTGTAGAGTTCGAAGATTCTTTTAACGAGAGGTGCAGTTCGCTTGTCTATAACGAGTGTCTTTGTGTTTTTATCGTTCTCGTAGCCGAGCGGTGCATGATTCGGCCATTCGCCACGTTCAAGCTTTGCGCGATTGCCACGCTTCACGTTTTCTGAAAGATCGCGGATGTACTGATTAGCCATACCGAGTTGAACAGCAAGCATAAGTACATTGTCGGAAGGGAGGTGTATTGCGTCATGCGTTCTGATTTCTTGAATAACCCCACGCTGCAGCAAATCAATAACGCGTCCAGCGTCCGCCATGTTGCGTGCAAGTCGGTCTAGTTTCCAACAGAGAACGCCGTCGGCCTCTTTCTTCTGAATGAGTGAAAGCATTTCGGCAAATACAGGTCGACCTTCTGCTTTAGCCGAGCGGCTTTCTCTTAATACCTGCACAACGTTTAGGCCCTTGCCAGCAGCAAGATCAAGAAGCTCTTTCTCTTGAGACTCCAAAGACATCACTTGCTTGTCTTCAGTGTCGGTAGACTTTCGGCAGTAGAGAATATAGTTCATAGCTTTATATAGGTTTTCTTAGTGATTTTTCCTAGGAAGATATTATCGCCTGACCATTCTCGAATCGGCTTCAGAGTAGCATACTGCCGAGCAAGCTTCTCAGCCTCTTCTCCATGCTCAAGAATCTCCTTTGGAAACTTACCTGAAACACGAACCATCCTCATGGCGTTAAATATGATTTCTCCTGCGCCTTTGGTGATGTACTTGCTGATATAACTTGCCAACTTTCCAGAGCCGTCAGTTTGTTTGACATCAACGTAACCCTCTCTCCAAAGCTTAGCGAGGGTTCTAGATTTACGTTCCTCCCCGTTTTTATGTGCAGCGCCACGTCCGATCGTATCTCCGAGAGACAACGGCACATTAAAAAGCAGGCCATGAAAGTGGATCCGTCCTCGCGGGGATAGTTCGGGAACAAAGAGGGATCGCGCTTCAGGAAACTTATTCCGCAACCGCACTTGGAAACTGCGAAGAGAGTCGTTTGCAAAGGAAGCGTCCGAAGCATCTCCTCGGAAGGTAAGGGTAACCAAGAGCGGACATCCAAACGCTGAAATGCCAGCAGACACGCGCCGCACACACGTCTGTCGTGCCCGACGAATATTATCCTGTCGCCGAGGCTCGTATAAAGTACGTGCTTTTCGTCGTGCAACACCACGTACCCGTACTTCGCTTGGTTTCCTTTTGAGCTCTGTAATCTCGATGAGAGAGCCGTTTTCTCTGTAGATGACATACCTCATGAGTGGAATCCCTTTTTACAACTATGAGGGGATATCAAGTCAGAGCCCGCCGCCCTCTCCCGCATAAGCGGGTCGGCAGGCGGCGCGGCTCTCTTTGCCAGTGCGTCATATAGCGTAGCTAGCGATGTCAGGAATAGGTCGGCCTCCTCGTCTTTAATATCGAGATCGTATTCCTTTCGGAAATACTCAACAAGCCGCACCTTGAGGGGCGTAGAGAAGTTATATTCGTCTAGAGTATCTGTTATAAGCCGAGCACAAGGCCATTGAGCAGTAAAATCCCTAGTTCTAGGGTTTCAAGAACGATTTCGACAACAGTACAAAAATAAAAGCAATAATCGGGACAAACTATGTCCACTCGTCAACAAAAATAAGCAAGATAATTAGCAAGACGCTATGTCTCAACTTTCAAAGTGCTGGGGCTATTATCTCCCCGCAATCTTGCGTTGTCAATCCACTAGAGAAGAGATCCGAACCCCTAGGGCGCGAGCAAACTTTTCAATATTAAGGAGGGTTATATTCTTCTCCCCTCGTTCAATCATACCCACGTAAGTCCGATGCACGCCCGCTCGTGCGCCCAATTCTTCTTGAGAAAAGCCACGGCGCATCCGTTCAGCTCGGACTTTGTCCCCAAAGCGAAGTAGTGTCCGTGACGTTGTACCCATACCCCAAGGGTATGAAGTTGCTCACTATGGGTCTACATACTATAGTTAGCATGTACTTATATGAAAGTGTTCCGACTTTCTGTCCTCGTTCTCCTTCTGGTTCTAACGATTGCTTTGTATTTTCTTATTCAATATAGAACCAAGAATTATAGTGGCGGAAATACTTTCATTGGTGACTTAAGTTTTCACTTAAACACGGGGAATTTTAAAGAAGTGTACGCAGACCTCTTTACCGATAAAAATCAGCTAACTAACCCAAAAGTGGTGCGCCTACAGGAAGTAAGCAACCTTGGCTATACGTTCTATGTTGGACAGGTTGATTATCCAAATACACCAAATATTTCAGATGATATTAAAAATCAAATTACCCAAATAGTTGCTAACGCTAAATTCCCGAAAAGTCTCTTGAGGCAAATACCAATTGTCATTCTAAATAGTTTAGCGGTCAGGTCAGGTCAGTACCTAGTAGACCCAAATACTCACAGTCAGTTGCCCATGCCACCACTAGACCAAAGCTTCCTAAATGAAAGCGGTATATATGATGAATACAGCAACAGAGCAGTGGTGGTAGCCGCGGTGATTTACGTCAATAAAACGACAGTGATTCAAGGCTCACTAACTGACGCTCTCACTCACGAGCTAGGACATGCTATCGGTGCAAAACTTACAGATCAGGACTGGAAGAAATTTTATCAACTTAGGAATATACCAGCCGGCACCTCTCGTTCTGGCACAAACTGGGTTCTCTCTCCCACCGAAGATTTTGCCGAGGTATATAAAAGCATCTTTACAGGCTTGGGGGTGAAAACTAGTTACGGAGCGGTGAACCAACAAACAAAGGGCTTTGTAATTTCTATCGTCAATAAGCTGAGCCAGTGAGGAGGTTATAATTGAATGATGCTAATCTCATTTCCCCCTTATCTCTGGATATGGCTCGGTGTCATTCTCGTACTTTTAATTGCAGTCCGTATTGTCACAGAAATCTTTTTTCCTGAAAGGCCGTTCTTTTGGAAATATAAATATCTCAAGAAGGAATACTTTATGACGCAGCCGGAGCGGGACTGCTTTAATGCGCTCTTGAGAACGGTTGGCAACCAATACCACGTATTTCCACAAGTTCACTTGGCATCAGTCCTCAACCACAAAATTCGGAACCAGAGTTGGAATGGAGCGTTCAGGCATATAAATCAGAAGTCAGTGGATTTTGTTCTTTGCGACAAAGAACGTATTGCGCCTATTCTGACCATTGAGTTGGACGACCGAACCCACGAACGACCCGACCGACAGGAGCGAGATAAGGAAGTCGAGCGAATCTTGTCCATTGCTGGACTTCCCCTTTTACGTCTCCGTCACGATTTTATCGAAACGGAACTTCCTTTACGGATACATGAGAAAATCACCCATGAGTTAAAGTGGGAATCTTAAACTGTACTAATTTTCGGCAAAAAGCGGCTCGAATTGCAGCTTCATTGACGACAGCCTAATTGAGAGCTATAATAATAACCATAGACCATCATGGATTACTCGAAACTAATCGCAACAGTTAAGCCAAGTATTGCTCTCGTGATTACTACAAAACAGGACGCGAACGGCAATCAAGTAACGCCATTCGGTAGCGGCTTTGCATACAAAGAGGCCGGAAAGCTGGCAACTTGTAACCATATAGTTCAAGATGCGACGAAAATCCAGATTAGGTTTACTGGCACAACTACTTTGATTGACGCCACAGTTCACAAACAAGATGTTGTCCATGATCTGGCGATATTGGATTTTTCAATACCGCAAGGAATGACGGTAACGCCATTATTAATGCCCGACCCACTAGACGTAAAAGAAGGCCATCCCGTTTTGTTTTGTGGTTTCCCGATATTCGGTACAACCTTTTTGTCTCATCAAGGCATGATTTCTGCGATAGAAACGGACGCTCTGGGAAATATTGTGTACGCGGTAGACGGACCAGTTAACAAGGGTAATAGTGGGGGCCCATTGCTAACTTCTGACGGAAAAGTAATCGGCGTAATGAGCAATAAGGTTCATAACGATACTGACAATATGCTCTCGGGCATGGCCCAACTAGCATCTGGCGCGATATCGATTATGGGTACAGATCTCGTAAATATCCATAAGAGATTCATTGACAACATACAACTTGGTATCGGTCTTGCTAGACCCGCAATGTATTTAGACGCTATAATCTCCTAGCAAGCGATATGACCATTTTTAACTCCGCAGGTAAATATATAGGTTTTATTAAGGACGATAAGTTCTATTCGGTCTCAGGCGATTTTCTCGGGTGGATACAAGAAAGTCATGTTTGGGACAAAAGCGGTTTTTACAAAGGTAAGGTAGTAGAGATTACCGGTGCGCACTATGTACTTAAGGATATTTCTTTCGCCGATCCAGCTGCGCGTCCCGCAAGAGATGAAGGCCCAACTCCGCAAGAACAACCCGTAAAAGATATTCCTGCCGTTAGCTTACCTTTCAATTTGAAAGACGGCTTCTAATGTCCTCTTCGACAGCATTTATTAAAGCAATAATCGGCGGCCCCTCTGATTTTGGAATTGGATGGATAGTTATCCTCATATCGTCGTTCATTACAATTCTCATTGCGGGCATTGGTCTTTTAAACTGGTTGATTGTTAGGTTGGGTGAAAAAGGAGCCTTTCTGCGTAAATTGTCGAGACTTACTATTGGTATGGACATTAGAAATTTTGAGAATATCCTTGGCAGTCCAGTTTTTATTAACAGACTCGAAGATAAACTTAGTGGTTATGAAGAATTTGTTTTCTCCAATAAATATTATTATACACAGGCGGTAATCAATCCAATTAAACAAGTTGTTCTGTTTTCTATAACTATAAAAAACAAGAACTTTAACCCTTCATTCCAAATTGGCGGAAGCGGACGAAAGATAAAGTTGGGGAAAACGGTTTTCTCAGATATTGGCGAAAAGCCCGAAAAGACCTTTAGGTATTTTGATCATGGAGGGATCGGATTCTATTCCGAGATACACTTTTTCGGGAGACCCGGCCATTACTTAGAGTATGCTTTTAGCGTTAATTTTAACGGCCCTATGTCTTTTGACTACATAACAAGGTTAAGTGTAGATGATTCCCCTGACAATCCAGAGGCAATAAAGCAATTTCGCCTAAAGACACCTATAAATACTTTTACCATCATAGGCAACATGCGGTCCGACGATATTACAGATTTAATCTTGGGTCCCAGAACTGGCCAGGTATGGAATCTAAACGATTCTCGTTATAGGGAGTAGGGTTCCAACATCGCCCCAGACTGCCAGCAAGCAAGGATTTTCGGAGTAGATTTCTCCAATATCCTTTGCATCTCCTTGGTTTTCGGGCGGTTCTAACCCAGACGGAAGGTCGCGGATTATATCCGCGGCTTTTCGTATTGGAACGAGCAGATTATCCAAGGAAATCGTTAGTTTTCCGTCGAGAAGCGTGTAGTTCCAACCCAGCGCCGAGAATATCTCCCGCTTCGTCTCTATGAGCTTCTTTTCGCTCGCTTTGGTAAATGCGAGCGGCGCTTTCTCCGCGAAGTTGAAGCCGCGCTCGGCAATCTCGAGCCACGTGTCAATGCGCTTGTCTGTATCGCCTAATAACCCCTTGAGACGCGCTTTCTCCGCAAGCAGCGTCTCCTTGCGTCCACGGAACTCGTGCTCGTCAATCTCCAAGTTCGCCCGCATATCTATCAGGTTGTCTATCTTCCGCACGCAGGCATCATATTCGCGGCGTTGGTTGCCCATCGTGAGCTCGCGGTTAGACACCTCCTGCCCGTTCTGCTCCTTGAGACGCGACACCGCCCACGTCGTGAAATCAGCGGGGATATTGAGCTTCGCCAGCTCCTTGGTTATCTGCTTTTCAAGTTCCTTCTCCTCAATGGATTTTTGCGAGCAGTTCGGGTTCTTCTTTTTTGTGCAGTGGTAGTACGTATAGGTCGCTATGCCGCCGCTGGCGAGCTTTTTCATCTTCTCCTCGGCCGTGATTAGGGCTCCGCACTCACCGCACCGTATCGGCCCCCTGTACGCCATATCGCGGCGCTCTTTGGGGCGCGGATTGCCGCGGCGACCGAGTAAGAACTGAATACGGTCATACTCCTCGCGGCTCATCAGCGGTTCGTGCAATCCCGTGTACCACTTGCCGCTGCCGACGGGGTACTCGAACTCGCCGTAGTAGAACGGGCGCGTGAAGATATTATAGATATTACTGCGGCTGATTTTCTTTCCGTTCGGCGACCGCAAGCCCCACTCGTCAGTAGCGATGCGCCATATCTGCGGCGGCGTGTAGTTTCCTGTGAGCATCAAATCCACCATTTTCCGCAAGAGCGGCAGACGCTCCTTATCGGTATAGACCTTCTTCTTGCCACGCTCCTCGTATTTATCGTTTTTATAGCCAAGCGGAGCGGGTGCTGGGTAATAGCCCATCTTCGCCTTCTGCTCAAGACCGCGCTTCACATCGCGGCCTTTCTTCGCACTCTCGTACTGCGATTGCGAGAGCGCCATCTGTAGCATCCAAATACCTTCAGGAGAGTTATTCTCGAAATGATACGTAGCGAACTTGAGGTCTTGGAGTTCGCCCGTACGGAGCAGGTAGGTAAGCGTGCTCGCATCTACCTCGTTGCGGGAAAGGCGGTCGGGATGCCACGCGATGAGGCCTGCACGCTCACCGTTGCGAATACGCAGGAGCATATCGCTGAACTTCGGGCGGTTGTATGGAAGGAAGGCGCTCTTTTCCTCGTCTATGAACTCAATATCCAAATCGGCAAAGCGTTCCGTAAGCTGTGCTCGCTGTGCGGGTATGGAAAGCGCTTGTTTCTCCTTATCCTCGGAGGACTTGCGGAGGTAGGCGAAGTAGCGTGTTTTATGGGGTGCTTTCATATACGCGAAAGGGACGGTCTGGTTGACCCACTTACGATGCACCCCGAGGGATACCCATAGTGGCAGACCGCCCCTTTCGCGCCGCTATGGGTATAGAAAAATCTCGGGGAATACGCAAATAATAAGTGGGTCAACATAGTCATTATACTCTATTTCCCGTCAATAAGCCGCTTCAGGAACGCTCGTACCTCGTCTGGTATCTCGACCGTACCGTTGCTGGTTTGGAAATCACGCAACTCTCGCACAATGTCTACGGCGCGGTCTACGCCCATACTGCCATAGCCGTATGCGCCGAAAGTAGTGCCGATGTTCTCGTGCCCGAGCGTCAGGCTGATAGCCCGTTTTTCTTCCTCGGTGAGACGCATCTTGCTCATCAAGCTCACCACCAAGTGTCGGTAGGAATGGGGATGATAGTACTTCACGCCCGCGTTTTCGCACCGCTTCTCAAATATCTTACGAGCACTACCTGCATCGCTCCAAAAGGAACGGCTGATACTATCCTTGCTATACGCTTTTTTCGTACTGATTTCGCTTGAGGTGGCGGGGAAAATCGGTTCGTCAGGGGCAAACCCTTTGCTCTCCAAGTATTCGTACCACTCCAAGAAGTAGCGGCTGGGCTCATCCCATCCGATAGGAAAGAACGTTGTAATGATGGTCTTTGAGTTCTTTGTCCTCACTCCGTCCGCTGGGTTCTGGTGAATGCGGTGGGCGGCCTTGTCAAAGCTCCTCATCTTGAGTGAGATGATGGCGCTGATGCGGCAGCCCGTGATGAGGGCGAAACTGATAAGAGCTCTGTCGCGCATACCTATCTCCGTCGTTGGCTCGATGTTTCCGATTACTTTCTGCACCTCCTCAAGGGTCGGCATAGCTTTCGTCGTGCCTGCAAGGACTATCTGCATATCCTTCTTCGAGATGCGCAGGTATTCAGCATCTCCTCTGACGAGCTTCTGGCTATACTCGGGTTGCCCAGCGAGCCAGAGAAAGAACTCCTTTACGCGCCGTAGGTAGTGATACCGTGTGGCGGGCTTGAGCGTCCCCTCGGGTGTTTTCGTTGCTCGCCGAACGAGCCACCCGCAGAACGCCATCGCCTTTGATTTGTCGAAGGTCGCAAAGTCCTCATTCTCGGAGAAAATCTGCCATTGCCCGATGGCGTCCGCGTAGTCGTTTACGGACGCATCCGTAAAGCCCTTTGCTCCACGCAGGTGGTCAAAAAACCCGCGCTTCGCTTGTTCGTTTCGGTAGGGGATTTTGTCTTGATTGGTGGAACTGTTCATATTGGTACAAACGGACATTTACATCTCGAATAACGATTTCTGATAGTACTTTTGAGAGGGTTTGATTGTCCTGCTCATTTTCCCGCTACAGACCGCGCACACTGCCTTTTCCTTATCGCCCACGACCTTCTTTGAGCCGCGTTTTGCTCTCCGTGGGCGCTTGCATCCGAAGCAGTAGAACTCATTTCGTTTGAGCGTCGCCTTGCGCTTCTCGTCCTTGCTTTTCACGAACGCCTGCAAATCGGAGCCATAGAAAAGGAATGGTTTTTCGCAACCCGCCACGGTCTTGAGGCCGTTGTCCATCCATCGGGAAATCGTCTTTTCATTGACACCGAGGATGCTGGTAAGCTCCGCAACGGTATAGCTCATATTTTTATGTATCCCCTTGGGGTTGATTTTGCTCATAGCGATTTTGTCGCTGATTGAGTACATACTCAATCGCGTTGCTGATAGCTTCGTGCATCTCGTGCGGGCACTCGTCAAAGAGGGCATCACGCACGGCTTGGATTTCTGTCTCGGTAAGAAATGCGTCAAAATCGCTCTCTGCTATCTCTTGCAGGTCGGCACGGGCATAGAGTGCGGTTATCGGGTAGCGGTCGCGGATATATTGCTCACCGCCTGCGTTGCGAGGCACAAGGTTTACCTTTTCTCGCCACGCTTCATACCGCGCGGACATTGCGTCTAACTCCGCCCAACGTTCGGGGCTGATAGAGTTGAAATCTTCTATACTCGCGGGTTCGTTTTCATCAGGTACTTTCATACTTTGATAGTGTTAGGTTGGTGGATATTTTCGTCTTTCTCTTTTGCGAGAGCGCGACTGACAGTTTCAATCAAGCGAATAAGGCGTGCTCCTTTCTCAAGCGCTTGCGCTTTTGTGATGTCAGCGCCGAAGTGCTTTCTATAAAGCGCTTGGAACTCCTCAAGATGCTCGTCCGCTATCATTCCTAAACCCTATCCAAAATGCAGAGCGTAAAATAGAAAGAAAACGCGCTGAAAAGCGCGGAAAATAAAATCAAAGAGACGCGTTCTCACGTCTCGTTTTCGGAGCAGTTTGGCTGTCCCCAGATTACGCGTTTTTCAGCGCTTTTCCGCGTCTTTGGGTAAATGCTTTCTCGCGTATGACTTCAATCTCAACGGTCGGGGTGATATACCCGACTTCACTTGTAAGCATCTTCGTTTTTATACATCCTGTCTTTGTAACGAGCTGATTTTTCTCTCCGTTCAAATAATCAAATGGGTCTTTATAGTCAGCATAAGGTATTGATTGTTCTCCCTGCATTATTTTTGTGAGTAGCGCCCCGCTTGGCTTCTTGGCATCAAAATGACAGGAGTGCTGGTAATCATCATTGACGATGATTGTGAGCTTACTCTCGTTCTTCTCGGGTTGCACAAAGGTTAGCTTCTCTATTTTTTGCTCTGGTTTTTTCTGATGTTGCTCGACTGCAGGTAGAACTGGACTTGCTGGGGTGACTGTCACGGGTAGCTCATTGCGCCATCCTTTCAGTTTCTCTCCCAGCTTCGTCAAAACGTCTCTGCTCGGCGAGATAGTAGAGTGCCTGCCTACGACCTCATAGTACGCGTCAACCACTTCTGTGAACCTTGGCTCAATCGTATCCACGTAGTAGCCAATCGGCTCAACATCTGGGTTCTGCATTTCGTAGAGCACCGTCATACCGAATGGCGGTGAAGGTTTACGAGTTTTTATCACCTTGATTGCGCCGCAGCTTTTCAGTGCTGCTATCGCTCTCTTACGTTCTGGGGTACGGCAATCAATCAAAATCCATTCATCGCTCGGAACGGCGAGTTTTTGCTGGGCTAGGTCGTCCAGCGCGTCCCATATCGCTCGGTGTAGTTTTTCTTCAGGTCTCATTGAATACCTCAAATCTACGCCTTCTAACCACTTTCTCAAAGCGGCGTTTTCGCGTGTTATAGTACGTTCACGACTTCAAGTCGGCGACCTAACCCTTCTGGCTTCTGCCGCAAGGTATGGTTGTAAATCGCGATGAACCTAGCAAACCCGTCATTTGGGCGTTCATCGCGTTATAGGGGGAAACTCCTATAGAGGCCGCAAGGCCTTCCAAGTGGCGGGTTTACTGTATCCGTCCCTTGGATTTATCCATTAGCCGCTCGTATGGAAAATCAACAAGGCGCAAAAAAGAAGTTTTATAAAAAGTGGTGGTTCTGGGGCTTGGTCATTGTTGTGCTAATGGTTATTGGCGCAAGCAACTCGCCTTCAAGCGAGAAAGTTGGGAGCGGCGGTGTTGCCGATACTTCCTCACAACCATCAGCACAGACCACTTACAAGGTGGGTGACCAAATCAAACTAGGCGACTCCGTTATTACCGTGAACAGCGTCAGCTACTCACAGGGCGGCCAGTTCACCTCTCCGAGTGCGGGGAACAAGTGGGTTGACCTGAATATCACTATTCAAAATACCTCATCCTCGCAACAGTACGTTACGACCCTTGGGCAGATGTTTGTGCGCGACGCGCAAGGCAATAGTTATCAGATTTCAAGCACGGATAAGACCATCACTGACATAAACAACCGTCTTGATGGCGCGATTATCGCCAACAGCAAGCGCACGGGCTGGGTGGGGTTTGAAGTCCCAAAGAATGCCACGGGCCTGCAGTTCCAGTACAACGGCAGTATGTGGGGCGGCGGTACGGTTCTTGTTGATTTGGGTAAGTAGTGCTGCGGTTCGCTGGTGTTGAGCAACCGCTAGAATAAAGCGGCATTTGTGGTATGCTTTACAGCGTATGAGAACGGCTAATCCGTACGGATTTATTTTGCCTCTCGGTATGTTTCTACTCGTCCTCGCGATGAGTTTCGGGGGCATTTTGACTGCGTGGATGATGGGGATGGACGGCACGATGCAGCAAGATTGTCCGTATATGGGAGAGACGGGGTATTGTGCTATGGACATCTCGGAGCATCTCGCTTCGTGGCAGAACCTCTTTACTACCACCCTTGAGCGCGTCAATCCTCTCGCAATGCTTCCTCTTTTCACTCTTTTCGTTCTTGCGTATTTCTTTGTAGACCTACTCGTTCGCAAACGCACCGAGCGGCCTCTATTTCAACGTTGGAGAACTCGTGAACTTTTTGACCCACTTCAGCTCGCGTTTGCTCGCGGCATCATACATCCAAAACTCTACTCATAACTCTCAATGGTGAGTGTGCTTCTTGTGCTTTACTAATATCAACCATTGAATATGAGTGATACTCAAACATATAGGGTGAAAGGTATGCACTGTGCATCGTGTGCAGGCATCATTGAAAAGACGTTCAAGAAGAAAGACGGCGTGCACTCTGTTGAGGTTAACTACGCTACCGAGACAGCCAAAATCGCGTATGACGCAAGTAAGACCTCACCACAGCATTTGTCGCAATCAATAGAACCACTTGGCTATTCTCTCGCCCTTCCAACGGCAGAGGAGATGGGTATGTCTGCAAGCGAACACGCCGAACACCTCGGCCTCAATCAGTCCAAGAAAGAGAAGCTCGCAGAGCTTGCGGATATGCGAAACAAGGTGCTCGTAGCTATTCCACTGGCCGTTATCAGCGGTATCGTGATGGGCTGGGAACTCTTATCACAGGTCAGCGTAGTGCCTGCCGTCCCGTACGTGTGGAGCGAGTTCTTCCATCACCTATTGCCGCTCTTGGCGACGTATATGCTCTTTGTGGTCGGTAAGCCCTACCTTCTGGGCTTCTACCGCTTCTTACGATACGGCAAGGCCAATATGGACACTCTCATCGGCATTGGCACGACCGCTGCGTATCTGTACAGCTTCGTTGTTACTGCATTTGAGGAGACCCTACGTCCATTCATCAATGTAGAACACACGTACTACGACGTGGCGATTGTGGTCATTGCCTTTATTACACTCGGCAAATATCTTGAAGCACGTTCAAAGCTCAAAACAGGAGACGCTATAGAAAAGTTGCTCAACCTTCAAGCGAAAACGGCGCTTGTTATCCGTGATGGAAAAGAGGTAGAAATCCCTTCGGGAGAAATCGTGCACGGGGACATAGTCGTCGTAAAGCCAGCAGGAAAGATACCTGTGGATGGGATTATTGCCGATGGCGCTTCGTTCATAGATGAAGCAATGATTACAGGCGAGCCAATGCCCGTATCAAAGAAGGTCGGAGATACGGTGGTCGGAGGCACGCTCAACACAAGTGGCTCGTTCACATTCAAGGCAACGAAAATCGGTTCAGAAACGCTCCTTGCTCGTATCGTCAAAATGGTTGAAGAAGCACAGGGTAGTAAAGCGCCGATACAAGCGCTTGTAGATAGAATATCCAGCGTATTCGTGCCTACAGTCCTCGTGCTTGCATTCCTCTCGCTCGGCGCGTGGCTGCTTCTGGGCATTCCCCATCTTGGCTTTGCTCAAGCGCTGTCGTTCGGTCTCGTATCGTTCGTAGGCATCCTCGTGATTGCGTGCCCGTGTGCGCTTGGCCTTGCCACTCCTACTGCCATCATCGTCGGTGTCGGAAAAGGCGCAAAGGAAGGCAT
>JAKAKH010000025.1 GCA_021824605.1 bacterium | reverse complement strand
GTGTTGGCTCTCTCTTTCGCGGTCGTTGTGTGCCCGGCAAGCGCACTCATCTTCTCAAGATGGGTGTGGTAGGCGCTGCGCACTCGCTTCGATTCCTCGTCATCTTTCAGATAGTAATCGCGATCGGGCATACCGAGACCCCCTTGACCCATATAGATGATGTACTTCTCGCTGTCTTTCATATCTTGATCGATACCACTGCCCCAGACACCACCGAGTCCCGTACGTTCAAGGTGGGCAATAACGCGAACCATATCTTCGGGTGTCTTGATACTCTCGATGCGCTTCAAGAGCGGTGAGAGGGGAGTGAGACCGAGTTCTTTCCGTCGCTGCAAGTCCATGCCGGAAAGATAGAAGTCGCGAACCATTTGCTCGGGACTTCCCACAGGCGCACGTTTCGTCGCGACGACTTTTTTCAGTAACTGATTCAGCTGTTTGTCAGTCGTGTCTCGCAGCATCGTAAACGACCCCCATCGAGATTCAGTTTTCGGTATCGGATGCTTCTGCATCCAATTCCCGCTTGCATAATGAAAGAAATCGTCCTGCGGGCGGACGTTCGTATCAATATCTCTCGTATCAAATCCCCATCCTTTTTTTGTCATATCTGCATAGTATATGAATCGCGTGTCTCATGCTATCTTTTCTGCATATGACTGTTGCTGACGTACGAAAACGATACTTGGATTTCTTTACAAAACGGGGTCATACCGTCATCCCGAGCGCACCGATTGTGCCTGAAAATGACCCGACCACGCTTTTTACCAGCAGCGGCATGCAACCGCTTGTGCCGTACCTCCTGGGCCAACCTCATCCCCAAGGCATTCGTCTTGTGGACTCGCAGATGTCCTTTCGTGCCGACGATGTCGAAGAAGTCGGTGACAATCGCCATACCACTTTCTTCGAAATGCTCGGCAACTGGTCACTCGGGGATTATTTTAAACAAGAACAACTGCCGTGGGTTTTCGACTATCTCACCTCCGCTACTGAAGGTCTCGGTCTCGATCCACAGAAACTCTATGTGACCGTTTTTGGTGGCGACGCAGAGAGTGCGATGATAGCTGACAGCGAGTCAGTCGAGATATGGAAAAAACTTTTCAGCGAGAAGGGTATCGCAGCGACTTTTGTCGAGCTTGGGACTGAAGAGCACGGGAATGAAGTCGGGATGCAAGGAGGTCGTATCTTCTCGTATGGCGCCAAGAAAAATTGGTGGAGTCGCGCTGGCGTGCCAAGCAAGATGCCCGCTGGCGAGATTGGCGGACCGGATTCGGAGATATTTTATGATTTCGGTCTGCCACATAACCCAGCTTTTGGGAAAGAATGTCACCCGAACTGTGACTGCGGTCGTTTTATTGAAATCGGCAACTCCGTCTTTATGCAGTTCATCAAGCAGACGGATGGTTCCTTCAAAGAGCTCCCGAAACGCAACGTCGACTTCGGCGGAGGACTCGAACGATTAACGGCAGCAACGCGCAACAATCCCGACGTTTTTCTCACGGATGTCTTCGATGCAGCCCGTGGGGTGATCGAGGCTCGGTCTGGTACGAAGTACGAAGACGCGACACGATCGTTCAGAATAATCCTCGATCATATGCGCGCGGCGTCATTCTTTATCGCGTCAGGTATCCGCCCGGCCAATTCCGAACAGGGCTACGTGCTCCGTCGCCTTATCCGCCGTTCTCTGCGCGAGGCCGATAAGCTCGGTATTAAAGATGCCGTGCTTGCAGAAGTTGCCGAGGGATTTGGAAACGCTTATGCCGAAGCGTATCCTTTTGTACACAACGCGGCGCAGACCATTCGCGAAGAACTTGAGAAAGAGGAAACGCAGTTCAGAAAAACGCTCGCACAAGGTATGCGCGAGTTTGAGAAGATGGGGAACACTATCGATGCATTTATGCTCTTCACGACATACGGATTCCCTCTGGAACTTACTGAAGAGATCGCGCGGGAACGAGGCCTGACGTTTGATAAGGCAGCCGTACAGGCAAAAATGACTGAACACCAGGCGCTCTCGCGTGCAGGTGCTGCGCAGAAGTTTGCGGGAGGACTCGCTGATCATGCCGAGCAAACCGTCCGCTACCATACGGCCCACCACCTCCTCCTCAAAGCACTTCAGAGTGTGCTGGGACCGGACGTACACCAACGCGGCAGTAATATCACGAGCGAGCGCCTGCGCATCGATTTCTCCTATGGGCAGAAAATGACGCCTGAACAACTCGCTGAAGTGACCCGCATCGTGAACGAGAAGATCGCTGAAGCGCTTCCGGTCACGCGCACCGTGATGCAAAAAGAAGAAGCTGAGAAACTCGGAGCAGAACACGAGTTTGGCGCCCAGTACCCGGATCAAGTGAGCGTCTACTCGGTCGGCCCAGCAACCGCGACTTCGGCCGATCCGAAATTCTCTGAAGCCTACTCCATAGAATTTTGCGGCGGTCCGCACGTAGAGAATACCCGTGAACTCGGAGCAAACGGTGCGCAGTTTAAGATTTTGAAAGAAGAAGCTTCCTCTGCAGGCGTTCGTCGTATCAAAGCAGTGTTAGAATAAAGCGATGAGTTTTTTTCAGATTCTTTTTCGTAAAAAGAAATTGGGTGAGTCGGTCATACTTGTCGACATTGGTGCCGAAGGCATTGCAGGAGCGTACGTGCGGTATGAAGAGAATCAACTACCAACGCTCCTCTACGCGCGCCGCCTTCCCATTGAAATCCGAAAAGATGAAGCGCCTGAACGAGCGATGCAGCGCGCACTCGATATCCTTTGTGCAGAACTCCTTCGAGAAGGTGCCCCGACACTCAAGCGAGCAACCGGGAGCGGGACCGCAACGATGATCATCGTCTCTATTGATGCTCCTTGGCAAGAAACAAAAGTGCGTACGGAAGTTTTTGAATCAAGAGAACCCTTTACCTTCACAAAAAACATCGTCATTAAGAGACTTGGCGAGACCGCTCCTGCTTCCTCAGGACAAATCATTGCCGACGAGAGCATCATAAGCACAATGCTGAACGGCTATGAGACTCATAGTCCCTACGGCAAGAAAGCCCACCGCGCTTCGATCGTCGTCCTCTCATCACTTATCGAACGAAAAATCGCGAACGATATCACCTCGACACTGCGAAAACACTTCCATGGGGCAAATATACTTCCCATTTCTGGAAGTTCACTCCGCTATCAAGCTATGCGGAAACTCTTTCCCCACGAAAGCGATGCGGTCATCCTCGATGCAACCGACGAATCAATCCTTACGGTTGCCCTTATTCGAAAAGGGATTTTCTCCTCGCTCGTGCAGGTCACTATTTCGTTAGATGCGGACACCTGGACCAACGTGATAACCAATGAATTTATCGAAATTGCAAAAAATTACCAATTGCCTCGAACACTATTCCTTCTCGCGCGCGAACCGCAGATGGCTGCACTGAAAAAAATGCTCGATGCAACTGATTTCGGGTCAATATGGCTGTCAGGGAACCCGCCGAAAGTCGTACCCGTGCTTGCGAGCCAGATGGGAAGCTCTATCCGACAAGCGACCGCGGGTTCCGGAGACATTGTGCTCTTGCTGATGGCGCTTTTCTGGAAAAGCAGGGACGAACTCTCTGAGAAAATAGTGTAATGCACACTGCGGGTTGAAAAGCGGGGTAGGGACAATGATATACTCTCCGTATGCGTACCATAAATGACATTGTCCCACCCTCTCGCCGTCGAGAAGAAGCGCCGACTGTAGGCGAAGGAGCTCCTCGGCAACCATTACGACTCTCCGAACGGCGGCCAACATTCCCGTACAAAACACTGATCGCGACACTGCTCGTCCTTGCCGTCTCCCTTGGAGCATTGTTTTATTTCTCCACGACTCGCGTAGAAATTGTTCCCAATACTGTCACTGCAGCGGTGCAAAATTCCTTCACGGCAACCCAAGGCGCTGGTGACCTTCCGTACGAGATAATCTCGGCACAGAAAGTAGCTTCGCAAAGCGTTGCTGGAAGCGGCACAAAAGTGGTCAATACATTCGCCTCGGGCACCCTCACTATCTACAATACGCAAGCAAAGAGCCAACGACTCATCGCCAATACGCGATTTATGACGACAGCGGGCCTCATATTCCGTATTCACGAAGCTGTCGTTATCCCCGCAGGAAGTACCGCTAAGCCAGGGAGCATTCGGGTAACTGTCTATGCTGATAAGACCGGCAGCACGTACAACATTGACCCCACATCCTTTACCATACCTGGATTTGCAGGGACTCCTCTCGCGACGGCCGTCTACGCCCAATCATCTGGATCTATGACTGGCGGCGCCTCGGGCACCATACCATCCATTGATGCTACCGTTGAGAAACAAGCCCAGGATGCACTCGTAGCAGCTCTCGCCCCAGAACTTACCTCAAGCCTCGAGACGCAGATTCCTGCAGGATTTATCTTGCTTCCAGGATCGGCTACCACCACATTCGAAGAGCTCACCCCAACGCCCTCACCGACAACGGGCCAAGTAGAAGTGAAGGAGCAGGGAACCATTACCGCCATCGTCTTCCCGAACAGCGCTCTTGCAAAGTCGATTGCCTC
>JAKAKH010000006.1 GCA_021824605.1 bacterium | reverse complement strand
AAGAAAGCGTCACTGATACTGTAGGTGGGCGTCGCGAGACCATGTGCACGAGCGATGAAAGAAATATCTGAACCGACACCTGCGCTGCCACCTGGAGTGAGCGACGAGATAGTCACGCTTGGATTAATGACCGTGACTGACTGTGTCGTCTCGGCACTATGTCCGTATACATCCGAGGCTCGAACCGAGAGGAGGTGCGTACCAAGATCATCAAGAGTTGTTGGTGTCCAGGTAAACACGCCGAGAGAGCTTACGGTGCTGTTGCTGCTCAGTGTTCCTGCTCCGTATGAATCGTACACTGCGTAGGTTGGTGCGATGAATCCCGGAGCAGTCATGGTGAACGTAAACGGGCGATGTAGCGCTACCACGACTCCCGGGGAGACGTTGGTGACTAAAACATTGGTACTTGCCACGAGAATACTGACAGTTGAGGAAGCACTGTGGTTCGCGCTGTCAGTCACGGTGACGGTGATTGTATGTCGACCAGCATCGTAGACACTTGGCGTCCAACTAAAAAAACCTGCCTTATCGATGGTGCCCTGTGTCATCCCAGAAGCACTGAAGGAATCGCTTAGGGCGAATTGCGGGTCGATGAATCCGGTCGGGGCCGCAGAGAACGTCACGGTACTTCCTGGCGTAATGGCACCAGTCGGGTACACGTTTTGTATGGAGACAGATTCTCCGGCAGCAAGAGTATGGGCAGCGCCCGTTACCACCAAGATACTGATAAAAAATAATTCGAGCGACAAACGAGTTCCAGTGTGTAGTTTCATACCGTAAAGTGTACTACACACCCTCGTGCGCGACGGAACAGATTTTGACAAGGTGTGGACAAAGAGGTATTATATTTCTGGGTATTGCTGTGACATGGGGTCACATCGCCGTGTATCCTGAGGAGCTCTTGGAATGCAAATAAATCGGTACGGTTTTTTCTACAGTCTCTTTTCGTTTGGGAAATTTCCTCCGTTCTTTCCAGCGCAAAAGGACAGAAGGAAGCGGACGTCGCTCACCGAATATCTGCGCGTGATGACGATGGGAGCTATCTATCACGCGTACCTCGCGGTGGTTACGCTAGTGCCGGCGGCCATACTGACTCTGGCAGTCAATGTCATCACCATTCCGTTCGGTTTCGGGCTCGCCGTGCTCTTTCCGTACAAGAAATTCATCGCCCGACCGTTCGAATTCCTGTGGCGGGAGAACCGCTACAGCTGGTCGCGCGTGTTGGTGCCTTTTTGGATCCTTGTCGGAAACCTGGGGCTCGTGCTTACCAACAATCCCATCAAGAAGTTCGACCTCGTCGTTGTTTTGTTGATGAATGCGGTTGCGGCAGTGGGCTACATGCTCGCCATTGCCGCCTCACGTTCGCAACGAATGCGCATCGTCGAATTCATTGATCGCAAGGAGTCACCTGAGGAGTCTCCCTAAGACCCTTCCATGCTGATCCGAGTCGCGCCCTGGGCGCGACTCTTTCTTTTTACTGCAAGACAGGGTAATTTGAATCTATGTTGAAGATAGGCATCGTCGGCTTACCGAACGTGGGGAAATCCACGCTTTTTAATGCGCTCACGAAAGCTTCCGTACCAGCGGAGAACTATCCTTTCTGTACCATTGATCCCTCCGTCGGTGTCGTCGGAGTGCCGGATGAGCGGCTCGGAAAGCTTGCAGCGTTCTCGGGGACTGAGACGATCATCCCCGCTGCCGTTGAATTTGTTGATATCGCAGGACTGGTGAAGGGCGCTGCCGAGGGCGAAGGTCTTGGAAATCAATTTCTCGCAAATATTCGCGAGACCGATGCAATTTTGCAGGTCGTACGTTTTTTTGACGATACTGATGTGCACCACGTCGAAGGGACAATCGAACCCTATAAAGATATAGAGATTATTAATCTCGAACTTGCACTTGCTGATGCCGAACAAGTACGCAAGCGGCGTGACAAACTCGTGCGAGATGTGAAAACCGGATCGAAAGAAGCAATGCTCGAAGACGCAGCACTCGCAAAGCTTGCGCAAGGATTTGCGGAAGGGAAGCTCGCTCTCCATAGTGGGCTCTCTGAGGAAGAGAAGAAGGCAGTCACCAATCTGAACCTCCTCACGATGAAGCCGATTCTCTATGCACTCAACAAGAAGAGCGGGGGGCATAACCTCGATGAGATGAACGACGGGCGTGCAGAACGTGCGTATGATCTCATACGTTCGCTCGGGGGAAGGTATGTCTTTGTCGATGCAGCAACTGAACGTGAATTAAACGATGTTGCGGATGACGATCGTCTCGGATTCCGTCAGGAGCTGGGCGTCCCCGAAGACGGCCTCGCTGATCTTATCCGCGGCGCCTACGACACGCTTGGTCTTATCTCGTTCTTTACGACCGGTGTTCAGGAAACGCGCGCCTGGACGATTCAACGAGGAAGCACGGCACCTATTGCGGGTTCAGCCATCCACAACGATTTTCTGGAGAAATTTATTCGCGCCGAGGTTATTGATTGGCAGAAATTACTCGAAGCTGGCTCCTATGCGGCTGCACGAGAGAAAGGATTGGTGCGTATTGAGGGGAAAG
Source organism: bacterium (assembly GCA_021824605.1). GTDB lineage: Bacteria > Patescibacteriota > Minisyncoccia > Phycocordibacterales > Phycocordibacteraceae > C7867-001. The sequence continues at coordinate 2,056 of JAKAKH010000006.1, read as the reverse complement.
AATACATCGTGAACGACGGAGACGTGATGGTATTCCTTCACGGGTAATTCATAGCCGCCTCATCCGGGGTGTGGTATAATCCAGATCATGGATAAACCAAAAACAACGCCGAAAGATTTCTTCTTGTGGGCGGGGGCGATGATTACGTTCTACTGGAGCATCATTGCATTTATCTTCCTCATTTTTGAGTACATTAATTACACGTTCCCGAATGCGCTCAGCTACTACCCAGCTGACCCGTACCAAAGTGGCATCAGTTACGAGATGGCATCGATCATCGTACTTTTACCGCTCTATATGCTCCTTATGTGGCTTATCCGTCGCGATATCTCACGCGACCCTTCACGCAAAGAGATCTGGGTGCGTCGCTGGGCGCTTATATTCACGCTCTTTGTCGCAGGGATAACCATCGCTGTCGATTTCATCACTCTCTTGACGACGTTCCTGAATGGCGAGACGCTCACGACCGCCTTCTTGCTCAAAGTGCTTGTCATCTTCCTGGTCGCTGCAGGAGCTTTTATGCATTTCGTTGCCGACTTGCGAGGGTACTGGGATACGTTCCCGCTCCGGAAACGCTACGTGAGCATTGGCGTCGGTGTGCTGGCGGTCATCTCGATACTTTCTGGATTCTTTATTGTCGGCACACCCGCCGAGGCCCGTCTTGCGCGCTATGATGCACAAAAAGTAACTGACCTGCAAAATATCCAGTCACAAATCGTGACCTACTGGCAAGCAAAACAAAAATTGCCGGCCACTATCACTGACCTGAACAATTCGCTCTCCTACAGTTCCGTGCCAGTCGACACGCAAACAGGGAACCCATACACCTATCAGCCAACCGGAACACTTTCGTTCAAACTATGTGCCGTCTTTAATCTGCAGAGTAGAGCGCCCCGGAATGTGTATGTTGAGTCTCCTGATATGGCGTATCCTGTAGAGAAAAGCGCTCTACAAGATAATTGGCAGCACGGGGCTGGTTCGGTGTGTTTTGAAAGAACGATCGACCCAAGTTTCTATCCTCCTCTCACTAACAAAGTGCAGCCGTAAATCGGTCCCAAAGTTAATTCATTACTCTAAGGCACACGTATGGCATATGATCATCGCGAGATAGAGCAGAAGTGGCAGAAGAAATGGCAAGAAACCGAACTCTACCGAGCGAACGAGGATAAGGACAAAGAGAAAGTATACGTTCTCGACATGTTTCCGTATCCCTCGGGCGAGGGACTGCATGTCGGCCATCCGAAAGGGTATATCGCTACTGATATTTACACTCGGTTCAAACGTATGAGCGGGTTTTCCGTTCTCCACCCGATGGGGTGGGATGCTTTCGGGCTCCCTGCCGAAAATTTTGCACTGAAGCACAAAGTGCATCCGCGGGTGGCCGTAGAAAAGAATATTGCGAACTTCAAGCAACAGCTTGCGCATATCGGATTTGATTATGACTGGTCACGAGAAATAAATACGACCGATCCCTCCTACTACCATTGGACCCAGTGGATCTTCCTCAAGATGCTTGAACATAATCTTGCATTTGAAAGCGACGAACCGATTAATTGGTGCCCCTCCTGTAAGACAGGTCTTGCAAACGAAGACCTCAATGGCAATCTCTGTGAACGGTGTGACACGCTGGTCGAGAAAAAGCGTCTCCCGCAGTGGGTCTTAAAGATTACTGAGTATGCCGACCGCATGCTCACCGACCTCGATACCCTCGATTGGCCTGAACATATCAAAGAGGCGCAACGTAACTGGATCGGTCGCTCTGAAGGTGCAGAAATAGAATTTTCGGTCGCGGGCCACAGTGAGCACGTCACCGTATTCACCACACGCCCCGAAACTATCTTCGGTGCAACATACTTGGTGCTCGCGCCGGAACATACACTCGTAGGTACGCTGTGTGACGATGGCACGATCACAAACGCAGATGCCGTACGCACGTATGCAGCATCAGTCGCCCTGAAAACTGAAATTGATCGCAGCGCGGAAGGGAAGGAGAAGACGGGAGTACGTCTCGAAGGCGTCTCTGCTATTAATCCAGCGACGCAGGAACAAAAGATCG
>JAKAKH010000042.1 GCA_021824605.1 bacterium | reverse complement strand
AAGGAACAGAAAGAGCACCACTACCCCTATCCAAAGAAAGGGAGCTGCATCAAGGAAAAAGGAGATGAGATTCGTGTGTGTCACATCCGCAAAACGCCAGTCGACATTTGCGATTTCAAAAATGAGTGCCGAACATGCAACCGCACCGAGCACCACCGCGAGAACGCCACTCCCCCAGAAGAAATAATTCTCAAATAGAAATGCCCAGCGTGGACGAGGGGTGACCTCGCCCTCGTGAATGCGCGCCAGTACTCGCTCGGCAAGCGGTGTTTCGTGAGTTGTGTCGTGAGAATTCGTCATAATTATTAATGGGCCATGGGCAATTCGGGAAGGACTGCACGGAGCGCCCGTTTCGCCCGATAGAGCAGTGTCGAGACGGTCCCGAGTGGTATTTGCAGAATATCAGACATCTCTGCATACGAACGATCCTCAAAAAAGCGAAGTACGAGTGCCTCTCGATACTTCGGTTCAATTTTCGAGAAAGCTTTCGTGAGCTCCTCATTCGAGAGTCGATGTTCAGCGAGAGCCGCGGTGTCAGAATCGGCGTCTTGCAATTCCATAAGGAGCGCCTCCCCTTCTTCGCCCAGAATAACCTGCGGGCGCGCTCGCTTCCTGCGGAAGAAACTCATCGTCTCGTTATGCGCAATGCGATACATCCATGAAGAGAACGTGAGTGTCGCATCGAAACTATTCAAATTTTTGTACGCTTTCACAAAAGCATTCTGGAGAATATCTTCTCGATCCTCGCGCACTCCCACTCCCAGGCGTTCAAGATACCGTGCGAGCTTCGCTTCATACCGTTCAATCAGGAGCCCGAAGACCTCCTTGTCGAGCAAGGTTCGGCGAACGATCTCTTCGTCGGTCATATCGTGCGGCATACGTTCGCCTATTCTACTCTACGCGGGGAAAGTATATCCTGTTTCGCGCCCTCCAAAACCTGGTAGACTATACTGGTTCACATGCAGCATTTCTCTTTTCTCTACCATCTTATTAGCGGCGCGGTCGGCACGGTAGCCCCTCTCTCGCTCGCCATCATTCTTGGCACCTTCCTTCTTGAAGACCCGACCACCATTATTGTGGGTGTCCTTGCGGCTGACGGTATTATTCCGCTTCCCCTTGCCCTTGCCTCACTCTATGCAGGTATCATTCTTGGCGACCTCGGATTCTATCTCCTCGGATGGCTCGCAAGCACGCACCCGCGGCTCGCCCGCTACGTTGACCACGATTTCATCGCTCCCTTTCGAGCCTGGCTTGAGACTCGCTATATCCTTACTATCTTTACCGCCCGCTTTATACCCGGGGCACGATTCCCGACCTATACCTCAAGCGGATTTTTTCGTTCCCCGCTTTCCACTTTCATTGTGGTAGCGATTGGCGCGACGTCGATCTGGACGACCTTCCTTTTCACTGCTTCCTATTGGTTTGGCAATGTGACCGCTCAGTGGATCGGACCTCTGCGCTGGAGTATCGCACTTCTCTTCCTCCTCCTGCTCTTTTTTATTGGACGACACAACATCCGTGCCTATCGCACTAAGAAAGAAGAGCTCCGTACCGTCGACGATACTCATACGACGTAAGGACGAGAAGCGAGAAATCGAAAATCGCCAACGCCTGCAAGAGGAGTTCGTGGAGGAAGAATCCTCGATACGCTTCATACGTACCGAACACACCAAGAGCCAGCATAAACAGCGGATACGCTATACGCTTTTTCGCAAAAATACCTATAACCAATACGATTTTCACAATGCCGTGGAGCGCGAGATACGATGCAAAGAGATAATGCGTATGCACTGTAAATGTGTGTGCGGCGTCACGGATCATTGTCGCGACAGGATCAGTCGCATCTTGCGCGAGCTCACCGCCAGTTGCAAACTCAGCAAGCTTTATTACAAATGCCGGTGGTACAAAGAGAATAAGGAGTGCCGCAAGTACTTCGAGCGCACCATTTAACGTTTTCAATATCAGCGCGACATCAAAGAGCCAGACGAGATCTCTTTCAATAGCCTCCCCTTCTTTTTTTTGAACAACCTCCGCTGCAGGTTTCATTCTCACAGCGTATCACGGAAACAGCCCGGATTCCCTGTAGGGAATCCGGGCTGTTTCGTATGCGCAGGTTACGCAATGCGCTCTGCGAGAACGCTAAGTGCTTTCCCGAGAAGTTCTCTTGCTGCCTGGTCCACAAGAGTTCCGCTACCATCAAACAACTCGTGCGCCGGACCGAAATGAAGCTCTGGCTGACCGATCACGCGCGCATTAAGGTAGACCATGATCTGCTTGAGGTGTGACTGAGCGAGGGCCGTACCAAGCTTACCGATCGAGACACCCATTGTCAGTACCGGCTTCCCAGCAAATGAGTTCTGTCCGTACGGACGACTCGCCCAGTCAATCGCATTCTTCAAAGCTCCTGAAATCGAGCGATTGTATTCTGGTGTCGCAATGACAATACCGTCAGCAGCTGCAATTGCGTCTTTCAACGCCTGTGCAGCCGCTGGGAACGACGCTTCTGCATCTTGGTCGTACAGCGGAAGCGCACTAATATCAAAAGGCGTGATCGTCATACCTGCGGGTGCAAGCGACTGGAGCGAGTGCAGCAGCCTGGTGTTAAAGGACTCTTTTCTCAAACTCCCCGAAATGGCAACAATATTCATGTGATTTAAATTAAGTACGTACTTCGAAAGCCTACCCTATCACAAAAGTCCTCCCCGGTGTGGATATCTTATTGGAGCGTATGTTTCCAGCGGGTGTAGAGTGCAGCGGTCGCAAAAAGATCACCGGCGTTATAGCGGGCAATATCGAGATAACGCTGCTCTTTGTAGAGCGTCGCGACGTCGTCGCCCGTCGTCCCGCCCGCTTTCGGACTCTTGATGCCGAGCGCTCGGCAAAAAAGATGCAGACTCTTCCTGAAACGTGCCGCACCATAGAACGTCAGTTGATCCATAAGATCGATGTGTGCGCAGCCCCGCTGCAGCGAAACATACCGATTACTGAGCAAATCTTTCGTCGGAACAATACCGTGCACCATCGAACGGATCGCGAGAAACGGCGCATCAAAGCCGCGACCATTGAATGAAACGAACTCATTGCAGACCGCGGCGACTCGCCAGAACTGTTCCAACATTTCCTTTTCGCTCATTGCCTGATACTTGATGCCTTCTTCCTCGCTCTCGGGGAGTGGTGTATCGGGCGCAGAGAAATACACGGCACCTTTTTCTTTTTCAGTATCGTAGACTCCAATCGCTACAATGAAACCCGTGAGTGGTGAGAGTCCCATACCCTCTTTGAGCTCTTTCATTTCATACGCATATTCTTCATCCGTACGCGAGGATTCACGCAAATACCACGAAAGATTGTGCTGAGTCGTCTCATCGAGCTCCTCCCATGCTTCTCCCACCGTCTCGATATCAAATACCAGTGCCATACACACAGTATACTAGGTGTATGCATCCAAAAATCATACGCGCAGGCGTCGCCCTCATTCTCTCCCTCGCGGCTGGAGCGATCGGCTACACGGCTGGCGGAAGTGGAACAGCAGCGCCTGTGCGCATTCCCACTGAAACTGTCTCCGCACCCGCAGCAGGCACGACGCGAGTGCTCTACAGTCTCGATCAAAAACAGAACGATAAAGAAATCATCGCGCTCATTGCCGCCGCAAAAAGTCACATTTATTTTGCGATGTATGAATTTACGCTTAAAGACATCGCTGACGCACTTGTCGCTGCGAAGGAGCGCGGCGTGGAGGTACGTGGACTTGTCGATGCTGGCGAAAGCAGCAACAGTTACGACCGCCCTATTATCAAGGAGCTCACCGATGCCGGTATCTCAGTCGTGACCGAGAAACACCCAACAGGTACCGGCATTATGCACATCAAAGCAATCGTCACTGACCAGGCCTACGCGCTTGGTAGCTATAACTGGACGAACTCAGCCACGACAGTGAACGACGAGCTTCTTGAAATCGGCACCGACCCGACACTCCGACAGACCTATGAACACATACTGCTGACATTACTGCATGCCTACCAGGGCAATACCGCGGCCGCTCACGCGGCCGCGCCTGTTTCTATCGGCACCATTGCCTACACCGATGCGCCACAGCACGTCGGCGACCTTGCCTCCGTACGCGGAACGCTTCAAGACTCTTACACCTCGAAGACCGGCACCGTCTTTCTCGACTTCTGTCAGAGTTACAAGACCTGCCCATTCTCCGGCGTTATCTTCGCTGATGACGTCAAGAAGTTTGGCGACCTCACTCGCTACACCGGACAGGCCATCACCCTGACCGGCAAGATAACCTCCTACCAAGGCAAAGCCGAAATCATCCTTTCTGACCCAAGTCAGCTCACCGACTAACCTTGCGTCCCCTACCCTTTTTATGCTATATTAGAGTCACTTCCAGTGGCTACCGACCGACTTCGCATTAATACTGAGATACGCGCACCCGAGTTGCGCGTTATTGGTGCAGAGGGGGAAAACCTGGGGGTACTCTCACTCGACGCAGCGCTCTCGGCGGCAAAGACCGCCGGGCGCGACCTTATCGAGATCTCGCCCTCAGCGGTCCCACCCGTTGCGAAGATCATGGATTATGGTAAATTCGAATACGAGCGGAGCAAGAAGGAGAAGGTAGCAAAAGCAAAGGTGAAGATATCGGAAACGAAGGAAGTCCAGATTAAAGTGGGCACCGGCGAT
>JAKAKH010000004.1 GCA_021824605.1 bacterium | reverse complement strand
CTCAATTCTTCTCTATTGCCAGCCGAATTTTAAAAACGATATCTCTGAAGGACGTGGAGGCTACTCGCAAAGAATTCTTTCATCCGGATCGGTTTGTAACGGTCATCGTTGAGCCCAGTTAACGTGGTGGTTTTTAGAGAGTTTAGGAGTAGTATGAAGAAACTAATACATGGGGAAAATTGAGGATATCACCAAGAGAATCATTGCTTTTCGGGATGCTCGAGATTGGAAGCAATTTCATAATCCTAAGGATGTTGCGCTATCGCTTGTTCTCGAGGCTACAGAAGTGATGGAGCATTTTCAGTGGAAGAATCAAGAAGAGATGGAGAAGTATGTTATCGAAGCAAAGTCCGAGATTGGAGAAGAATTGGCAGATGTTTTGTACTGGGTTCTCCTCATGGGCCATGATTTAAATATTGATGTACTCGATGCAGTTGATAAAAAAATGAAGAAAAACGAAGCTAAATATCCAATCGAGAAGGCAAAAGGGAAGCATACGAAATACACCGAGCTTTAGCGTATGATTGTCTACCAATCCACGAAAGTTGGTTTTTTGAAAGATGCGTCAAATGGAATTGAAGATATTGTTAGAGAGCAAGTAAAAGAGAAGCTCAATATAGATATTAAGGTCGGAAGTAGTGAATACAACTCTTGGAAAAATTCGTTGGGCGATGCGATGTATAAAGTAATGCAGACAGATGAAATTCCGGATGATTCTGGTGTAGCTATTGAGTATGCGATCCCAAGAGCAAAAAATCGGATTGACTTTATTCTTACTGGTGAGGATGCTGAAGGAAAAGAGAAAATAATAATCATTGAACTTAAACAATGGACTGACATTCAGAAAACGGACAAAGATGGAATTGTACTAACTCGCTTCAAAAGCGGACCTAGTGAGGAACCACATCCTTCATATCAGGCGTGGTCGTACTCTGCGCTTCTCTATGGATTCAATGCAACCGTGTATGAAGAGAATATTGGTCTCGAACCTTGTGCGTATTTGCACAACCATGTAGATGAGGGTGTCATCTTAAGCCCCTTCTATGCTGATTATTTGGAAAAAGCGCCGGCGTTTTGTAAGGGTGATAAAGAAAAACTCCAAAACTTTATTGCGAAATTTCTTAAACATGGAGAAAAGAAAAATACACTGTATAGGATTGATCACGGTGAAATTCGTCCTTCGAAGACCCTTGCCGATAGTCTTGCGTCAATGCTGAAGGGAAATCCAGAATTTGTTTTAATAGATGAGCAGAAGATCGTATACGAAACAGGACTATCTCTTACAAAGAAATCTTCGAAAATAAATAAAAATGTATTAATTGTCGAAGGTGGTCCTGGTACAGGGAAGTCAGTCGTCGCGATAAATCTTTTGGTGGCACTTACTAAGTTAGGGCTGAATGTCCAATATGTGACTAAAAATGCTGCGCCACGTGGCGTGTTTGAAGCAAAACTTGTGGGATCGTTTAAGAAGTCTGAGATATCGAATTTTTTTACAGGATCGGGATCTTTTGTCGAGGAAGAAAAGAATATATTTGATGCTCTTATTGTGGATGAGGCACACCGGCTCAATGAAAAATCTGGAATGTTTAAAAATCTGGGCGAGAATCAAGTTAAGGAAATTATTGATTCCTCGAAATGCTCAATATTTTTCATAGACGAGGATCAAAAAGTAACGTGGCACGACATCGGAAAGAAGGAGGAGATTGAGAAATGGGCCAATAAAATTGGAGCAAAAATACAGAACCTTAAGCTCGAGTCACAGTTTCGTTGCAATGGCTCTGACGGCTATCTATCATGGCTTGATAATGTTCTTGGTATCGAGGATACAGCGAACACTACTCTAGAAGGTATCGACTATGATTTTAAGGTTGTTGATTCACCCAATGAATTGAGAGATTTAATTTTTGAAAAAAATAAAGTTGCCAATAAGGCTCGATTAGTCGCTGGATATTGTTGGGACTGGGTAAGTAAGAAAGATAAAAGCATAAATGACATTGTTATTCCAGAGTATGACTTTGGTATGAAATGGAATCTTGCTAGTGATGGGAACGTCTGGATAATTTCACCAAAATCTGTAAATGAGGTCGGATGTATTCATACGTGTCAGGGTTTGGAGGTCGATTATGTTGGAGTTATTGTTGGGAATGATTTTGTCATACGGGATGGAGAGGTGGTTACAAATCCTGAAAAACGTGCGAGGACTGACGCCTCATTAAAGGGCTATAAAAAGGATGCGAAAGTAGATCCAGAAGGTGCAAACAAGAAAGCGGGAGCAATAATAAAGAACACATATCGAACTCTCATGACTAGGGGTATGAAAGGGTGTTATGTATATTTTGTCGATAAGGAGACAGAGAGATATTTCAGAGATCGAACGAAAGGAATTTCTTTAGATAGCAATTCTATTGTTGGGGAAATTCTCTCGCCCTACATGCGTGAAATGGTCGATGTGCCGCTTGTCGGTTGTGCACCATGTGGGAATCCTATGTTTGGAGAGGAAAATATTGAAGAATACATTTCGGTCGAGAAAACAAAGATCAAGCCTGGATTTAAATATTTCATACTTAGAGCCGAGGGAGATTCAATGAATCTCGCTGGCATAAATGATGGAGACCTTGTGTTATGCCGCCAACAGCTTAAGGCCGATACTGGCGATCGTGTTGTGGCTCTTCTTGGCGATAATGTGACGATAAAGATGTACGACAAAAGGGACGGTCGAAGAATTCTTTTGCCGAAAAGTACGAATAAAAATCATAATCCGATAACTCCAGAAGAGGGTGATAGCGTGCAGGGTGTTGTTCAGGAAGTCCTTGATATTAAAGAGGATTAGCAGAAGTGTCGAAAATTTACTATAATAAAAACGTAGTTCGTTGATTATTAAAAGGGTAGTCCGTGCCATTAATTCGGACCGTGCATGTATTCCGCGAGCTTCGCGCGCGGTAGGCAACCTGGGAAATCTGCGGGAAGCCACAAGACATTCGCGACTGGTCGCTAAAGGCGGTTGGGAGATTTCATTGAGCTAGTCGAGCTCGATTAAATCTCTTAGTCGCTTTTTTGTTTGCCTCGTCCGCAACTAAAGTTCTAGGAGCATTAGTAGATTAGAAACAAAAATAGTATGGAAAACAATAAAAAATATAAAGTTCTGGTGGATGATAATTTCCACTATATGGATGAAAGCGAGCGGTATACCGCAGGTTCGTTCGCAGTCTTAGAAGAAGCAATCAATAAATGCAGAGAAATAACGATTAGAAGTTTGAGGGAATATTATGAAAAGGGAATAAGTCCTGAGACATTAAGAGCCCAGTGGGCACTCTTTGGAGACGACCCATTCATTCAAGGTGCTGATACGGTTGTTTTCTCTGCGAGAGACTACATTACCGATGAGCTCTGTGCAGAAATTATTGCTGAGCGTGAGGGTCTCCGATAGCATCAGGTTCATAAAGTTCGGTCTTGCAACGGAATTGACGCATCGCTGACATTCGCATGTTGACTAAGGATGTAGTATTGTTTTAGTAATGATAAAACCGATACTGCTTATTGTGGCTATGGTAGTTGTGATTGTTGGTGTCGATATAGTGTTCTTCAGGGAGCACTTCTGGGCACGACTCCTCGTGAACACTGGTATCGTTCTGGTGTGTGCAGCACTCTATTTGCGGTTTTTGAAATAAGTAGTCGCTTATACAAGTAACTAAACTCGATTGGAGCTGGTTGCTATCAGTAATGACTGAAAAGATAACGCTCAAGATATTCTGGGGCATGATGCTCTCGTGCGCGGGCGCCACACTGATCCAAGTCTGGAGTAACGGCACTGCGCTGCCGAAACCTATCGTCCCTACCTTTTTTATTATCGGTTTCGCCAGTTTCCTACTCTGGGCACCACTCGTACTCTATAGATTCTTAGCAAAATGAAGCTCAGTATGACGGGACCGTTCCGGTACGGGGCGATTTCTTTACAAAAGAAGTCTACACAAATTTTGAATCGGGCGTATACTAGAGTCGATGCTACGCACGTATACCGATACCTGGATGCTGGCTTGGATTCAGACGCACGAGCTGCTGCTCCTCTTCTTTCTATTGTGGAGTCTCTTGTGGACAGGTCTCGCACTCTGGCATGCAGGACGACGGGGCCAGGTCGGATGGTTCCTCATTTTCCTTATGGTGCACACGTTCGGTATTCTCGAAATAATCTATCTCTTTGGTGTCTTGAAATTAAAGTTCTCAGATCTGTTCCGTACCTAGTACCGGGCTCGCACTAGTGGTAGAGAATTGTCTCAATGTGTTTGAGCGTTTTTTCAGAATCGCGATCGAACTCCGTGAGGTACTCGGGGTGCTGATCGAGTACTTGGCCGAATTGTGCGGCGTGTTTATCTATAAAATCATCGATCGACTCGCCATGGCGCTCGGCAAGGTGAGCCTGCATAAGATTTCGCGTGAGTACACGAAGATTTTCTCCTTCTTCGGGTGAAGAGAAACGGTAGCTTTCCATGAGAAAAGTATACCCTATACCAGGAGAGGTAGTCGGGGCGGTGAATATAGGGTGATATACTGGAGGAGTGCGATTTCTGTGTTTCTAGTTCTCGGCCAACGTCAATCGGAGGTTCTATGAAAGTCGAGAAGATGATCATTGACGGTTTTATGAAAACAGCTCTCATCACCGCGTTTGTGCTCATTGGGGTGTTCCTGGGTACGCCCACGGAACTGATCAACTTCGAATGAGGCAAAGGTCGTGAGGCATGACAAGGATACCGCCCTTAGGAACCGCCTTCCGTGTGGGCGGTTTCTGTTTTCCTCTACGCGAAATCGATTGCATCTGTGGAAAGGGGCCGCCCATTGACTACGGTATAGATATGACGTAGTCTGCCATTTAGAAACTGTGCGCCGCACAGTACAAGGAGCGACGATGGTCGAAACCAAGAGTGTGCTTCATGCACATATTGCGGGGGTGCAAGTCCCCCAAGTTCGCGTGGCGAACCGGTTCCGGTGGCTGGGCATCCCCTGCAACTTGATCGATGCGGCACTCGCTCTCCTCCCGAGTGCGGAGGAGTACAAGGCGGCCGAAGCCGCCATCATTGCTTGGGCATGTGAGACGTGGCAGTTGCCCGAGCCCGAGGTGGTCGAGGTCTTGAATGGCCGAAAGCCGCTCGTGCGACCACTCCAGGTCAACGCCCGCTGAACGAGGAAGCTCGCTTCGGCGGGCTTCTTGTTTTTATACTTTTTAGTTTCCGAGGTTAAGAATTTTTGTCGGCTGCAGCACGGCTTTCGGATCTCGTTTCCATTCGTCAGAGACGTCAGCATAGAGCTCCAGCTCATTACCGTCGGGGTCAAGAATGTAGATGCTGTGGGTGACGGTGTGATCGCCCGTGCCGACAATAGTGACGCCTTTTTCAGTAAGTTCACGATACACCTGCTTAATGTCTTCAGTCGAATCTCCGACTTTAAATCCAATATGATAGAGGCCGGGCGTCGGGAATGGTTTCGGGGTTGGAGTGCCGCCAATCTCGATAAGAAGAAGTTCATGGTGTGTCCTGCCAGAAGAGAACAGTGCCGTCCCGGCATCGCGATGAATTTCATGAAAACCGAGCGTATCACGATAGAAGTTGGCCACGCGCTCCAAGTGAGAGACGTAGAGCACTACGTGGCCGAGTTCTTTAATCTGCATGCTTGCAGTATATACCCTGCAGAAAGGAGGGTGTTCACAGGGGGTCTGCAAGGTGCCGGGGGAGTACCGTATACTAAGAAGGTTACTTATCAATTTCATTCACACGTATCACATGCGTACTTATGTAAAAATTGCCGTCGTTGCTGGTAGCCTGGCCCTCACGCTCTCTGCTTCGACCGCTTTTGCCGAGGGAAGGCTTACTCAAGGGGGGCAGAGTCGAATCCATCCCATCGACGTAGTGGCCACCTCTACCGGAACCTACAATACGGTGCGTCATCCGCTCCGACTTGCCAAGGTTGGTCCAGAGAAGCGCCTTGCTGCGCTCGGTTCGACCACGCCCGGGAGCATGCGCGCAGAAGGTCGCCCGGCTCTCCTCTCGGGAGAGCGATTAGTGCAACTGCGAGCGCTCGTCCAGGAGCGTCTTACTACTCTTCGCGATAAAGTGAAGCAGCAGATGATTGCACACGTATCGACGATGTTCGATCGAATCAACAAGGATTGGACGAACCACTTCTCGAAGCTTCTCGACCGTTATGCTGAGATTCTCCAGAAGATTCAAGACCGAACGAATGCGGTGGCGGCAGCTGGCAAGAATGTGACCACGGTGAATGCTGCTATCGCGAAGGCTCAGGCTGCACTCACGACTGCGCGTGCGGCAGTGGCAACGCAGGCAGCGATGAGCTACACCCCGGATCTCTCGACCTCGTCGAGCACGACCGCAACCGCAACCTCAACCGCACTGTCGACGACCACGCCAATAGACGATGATCAGCAGGTGATGCAGCAGTTCCGAGCCGGTTTCGAGACGCTTCACAAGCAGCTCTTCAGTGATCTTTTCGCGCTGCGTGATGGTCCGATTGCGAATGTGCGAACTTCGCTCGTCGCTGCGCTCCAGGCTCTTAGCCATATCCCTGGTGTCGATCAGGTGACAGCCACCTCCACACAGCCGACTGCTAGTTCGACGCCGTCGACTGCGACGTCAACAGCTACTTCTACGAATCAATAATCAACCCGTATGGACTACCAACCTATGAATCAATCGACTGATGAGGGCAGTGTTCCACCAATGCCGTCAATGTATGAGTCAGCACCTGTAGCACCAGCGGCACCGGCGAAGAGTATGACGAAGCTGTATGTCGCGCTTGGGGGAGTCGTGCTCCTGTCTCTCGGCGTCCTTGTTGTCTGGTATCTTATGCCGCCAGCGGTACCGACTGTGCCTGTCGCAGAGCAGCAGCAAGTCCAGCAAACTTCAGCTGTTGCCGAGACGCAGCTCGCTCCGCTTACGAGCGGCAACACAACGGCAAATATTTCAGCCGATCTCAGTCAGATACCGGATGATTCCGCAGCGCTGACGCAAGATCAGAATTCTCTCAATCAAAGTATCCAGGGTCTCTAGCACCGAGCTATCTTGTCGTAAAAAATAAAACACCCGCTTTTGCGGGTGTTTTATTTTAGGCGCACCAGAATACTAGGAGTACTTACTTTGTCTGGGGGACAATGTTGCCGTTTTGATCGACCACAACTGCCGTATCGTCACGGAGGAATTTCTCAGTGCCATTTTGATCATCACCAAGATTCTTTTCAATGAAGTAGAGCTTCTCTCCCGAGTGAAGGGTATAGGACTGGTCATGGTACTCGGTGTTCTCGGAGGTGAAGTTGACTATGGTTGTGTCAGTTGCCTCTGTCTGTGCGGTAACCATGAATCCGGCGAGTGCTGCCTTCGTTGCGGCGTCCATGTTGTGTAGGGAAGCGGGGTCAATAAGGTATGCGTTTTGCGCATACGGCTGATCGGCAAACTTCAGGGATGCCGACGCTACGTTTGCCATACCTCCTGTTTGTGACGGGGATGATTTCGGGTACAGCATAACGCCAGCACCGACGAGTACTGCAACTGCAAGCAAGGCACCAATATTTTTTGTAGACATATGTATATGTATATAGCACACAATCACTCCTCTAAAAAGAATACGCGCGCTGCTAAAGCAGCGCGCGTATTCTTTTGTGTATCTAATTTACCTCACGGAACTAGAAACGCCAGCTGAAGAGGCCCCACCAACGCTGCTCGGTATTCGCGAGCGTTTGCAGGCGTGTTTGCTCTTGCTGCATTTCCTGAAGCTGCGCCTGGAGCTCTGTTCGTACCGCAGGCGTCGTACTTGCTTGTGCGATAAGCTCTGTGAGCTGTTGCATCCGGGTCTGATTTTGAGTCGTGGCCTGGACAATAGTGCCTGCAGCTTGCGCATCACCGCCGAAGAAGAGTCTTGTCCAGAAGCCGCGTGACTGGATCTGAGCTTCAGCGTTTGCGGTGACCTGGACCGAATTGTTTATCTCCTGCGCTATCTGGGAGACCTGCGGACCGATGCCACCACCCAACATATTTTGTGCAGAGAGGAGTGCATGGACAGCGAGGCGAACTCGATTCTCATTGCGGATAATATTCTGATCTTCTTGTGGCGTACTCGACGCCTCTTGTGCGAGCTGCTGCTCTCGCTCTTGAATCATTTGCTGGAGCTGCAGACCATTTTGAGCCGGTGTGGTCGTGCTTTCAAGTCGAATCTGGAGTCGCACTTGCTCGCGCTCCTGTTCCATCTGACCTCCGCCAAGCGTGGTGTCGGAGGTGGTGGCCTGGAGTCGTGTCTGATCACGATCCTGACTTTGTGTCTGGAGCGGAGTCGTCACGGTTGCAGTATGCGTACTTGGGTCACGAATTTGATCCTGGAGCTGGATGCGATCCTGGTCCTGTATGCCTTGCCCGACTGCACTTCCTGCTCCTGCCGAGCCGGCATTCCCACCAGCTTTTTGAGCGAAGGCGGCGAGCGGAAGCAGCATGCTTACCCCCACTACGATACCTGCGATTCGATAGACATTTTTCATAAAAAGCGAAGTTACCAAATAAACAACTATGCGTTACTGGTAATGGAGAGTTCAACCGTTCTCCCCTCTGATAATTGTACTCCTGGCAATAGCGGTGTCTAGTCGAATCGGGAAATTATGGTGCAGTCGTCATGGCAGTTTCTGAGGGAGGAGCTGGTATACTCAAGGGTATTCATTTGTATGACGAGGGCAAAAAGTAGGTACTATTTCTTCCTTTTCTTGCATATCGCAATTCTGGCTGCGTGGTATACATCCCCGTTCTATCTTGATTGGCGCATCGTTATTCTCACGGTTGTCGCGTACCATCTGCAGCTCCATTTTGCGAAAGGTTGTCTACTCACCCAGGGTCAATTCGGGAAAGAGAATGAAGGATTCTACTATCACTATCTTCGGAAATTTGGGTTCCATCCCGATAAGAAGAAACTTTCTTTTGTTCTCGACGTGGTTATTCCAAGTAGCATGATACTCCTCGCTATCTTGCTGCAAGTCGTGCTGTAGGGTGGGGTAGTAGCGTATACTGCGACGTATGACAGTGAAGCATACGGCGTGGGTGCGCTCCATTTCTTCGAATCAGGGACGGGTGATTGCGGGCTTTCTTGCCGTCATTGTGCTTCTAGGAGCGATCTCCTGGTATGGGTACACACGTCTCACGGCTCTCTCAGAGCAGGTTGTTGAGCTTACTGCCCAGCTTGCCTCGACGACCGCCGTACTGCAGAACAGTATCGCAGAGGCGACCTCTTCGCTCAGTAGTGCCTTGCAGCAAGAAAAGCAGAGCGTCCAGGCGCAGTTTGGTGGCGTACAGAGCCAAGTCGGCTCGATTACCGGAACCGTGAGCGATTTACAGAAATTGAGCAAGATTGACCCAGAGCTTCTGGCGAAATATTCAAAAGTCTTTTTCTTGAGCGATACGTATGCTCCGGCACGACTGGTCGAGATTCCGCCTGCCTATGACTATGCTGAGAATAAGCAGCTGCAGATTATTCCAGAAGTGCTTCCGTATTTGGAGAAGATGTTGGATCAAGCAAAAGCCGATGGCATCCCGCTTTACGTTGATTCAGCCTACCGCTCATTCGCGGTACAGCAGGCACTGAAGGGCCAGTACACCGTGGTCTACGGAGCGGGCACCGCGAACCAGTTTTCCGCAGATCAGGGGTACTCCGAACACCAGCTTGGTACAACAGTCGATCTGATTACCACCGGTACGGGCGGACAGCTCGCTGGCTTTGATACGAAGCCTGCATACGCCTGGCTCACAGCGAATGCGTATCGGTATGGGTTTGTGCTCTCGTATCCGCCGCATAATAGTTACTACATTTTCGAACCATGGCATTGGCGTTTCGTGGGAGTAAAGCTCGCGACCGATCTTCATACGGCGCATACGTATTTTTACGAGATGGACCAGCGCACGATCGATACCTACCTCATTTCTCTGTTTGATTAGGGGCTGCCGCACGAAGTCTTCCCAAGGCAGGAAGAAGGCATAGAATGAAGAGGTGAGGAAAACTCTCATCTATGGGCTTGGAGGAGTCGCGATACTCGCGCTCGGAGTTCTCTATGGTCTCCAGTATGCGCATGCACCGGTGCCTGGAATACTCACGTTCTCGCCGTATTTTCTTACAGGGACGTCAACAGTAAGTAGCGTTCCCGAGACGGATTCTCACCTGCTTACTTTCATGGAGGTCGTCGATAGTTGCGGAGCTAACTTTGACGGAAACTCATGTCTTAATATGCGCGCAGGTCCAGGACGCGAGTATCCCGTGCTGCGTATGTTGCGCAACGGCATCGTGTTTAAGGTGGCGAGCAGTACGGTTATTGATGGGCAAAAATGGTACCAGGTCGGATTCAGCGGGGAGATTCATTACCCGGAGCGAGTAAAAGGTGAGTGGTGGGTAGCTGCCGAGTACGTACACACGTTTCAAGATGAGGGATTAGTCGCGTCGAACGCAGGTCTGAATGCTTCAAGCACGAAACGTATCGTCATCGATGTCTCACAAGAAAAACTCACGGCGTATGACGGCACCACGGTAGTTATGCAGCAGGATATCTCGGCAGGACTTGAAGATACGCCCACGCCGCTCGGAACGTTTTGGGTCTATCGGAAGACGCCCGACAGTTATATGCAAGGTCCGATAGAGGGGTTGAGTGACCAGTACTATGACCTTCCTGGGGTGCCATGGGATCTGTATTTTACAAAAGACGGGGGAGCCATCCATGGTGCCTATTGGCACAATCATTTTGGGCAAGAGTGGTCGCATGGGTGTGTGAACCTTCCTCCTGAAGCTGCAAAAGAGCTCTATGCGTGGGCTGATCTCGGAACGCCGGTTGTGGTGAAAAGATAAGAATATACGCCAAGATAGAGGCATGCGGAGGGGTAGACCGCCTTGCCAAGCGCACAGGCTTCTGGAATGATGGTCAGGTGGTAGCCCTGTTTCTCGCAGTCATAGCGGCCCAACTCTTCGCGTTTTCGCCGGCGCTTGCTCAAAGCCCTTCGTCTGTTGCCGGTGCGCAGACGCAGCTTTCTGCTGCGACCACGAGTATGTCGGTACCAACACTAACGACAGCATCATCATCTCCAACCTTGGCAGTGTCTTCAGTCGGGATTCCTCTGGTCCCGTTTTATTCGCAGTTTACGGACATTCAGTCCTCCCGGTGGCAGAAGGTGGGTTGTGGCATCACAGATCTCACGATGATCATCGATTACTACCACCCGAATGCGGTATCGGTAAGCACTATGCTGAAGAAGGGTATTGCGGCTGGTGCGTATGATCAGAACGCAGGATGGATTTATGCGGGACTCATTACCTTGTCCCATCAGTATGGGTTAGAGGGGACGTACTACGACCTTTCGGGACTCAGCACAGCACGTGCGTTTGAACGATTCCAGGAGTATCTGCAAGGTGGTCCGGTGATACTTTCAGTGCACTATAAGTTTGATCCGAAAAGTACGATACCGCACCTCGTCGTGATTAATGGCATCAAGAATGGCATCGTTTACTACAATGACCCCGCGACGACAAAAGGCACAAAACAGATCCCCGTTGCTGATTTTCTCAAGGGATGGAAGCGGAAAGTTATTGTGATTCGTCCAGTACCACAGAAAGGCGCAGCTGTTGCAGTAGCAGAGAAATGAGGTCGACAGAGCTGGCATAGCGGTATATATTCGCGGCAGGCCGGACTATAGAGTCCGTTCGTTCCTTTCTCATCCTAGGAGGCAGTGATGTCGCTCGTAGCGCTATTCAGGAGAGGCCTGCTTCGTATCGAGACGGGTCTCGATGCTCTTGTCGAAAACCTCAATGCGATGAACCGCATAGTGGTCACGGAAGGGAGTCAAGATCCCTCGCACACCCATGATCTTGTCGAAGTACCCTGGCGACCCGATTTGGGTCCCGTCTGTCAGGCGAATACGGCCCTTGGTCATGGGGGCTTATCCGAAGACAACAGAACAACAATCGTGCAACACCAGTACTTGTATCGGTGTACTACGTGCCCGCACGAAGTGAAGGAGACTCGCTGTACCTTTATGTAGCCTTAGCCACCGCCGGAAGATCCTTCCGTCGGTGGCTTTCCGCTTTAGCGAGCAGTAGTGCACAAGTCATCCGCTTGCCTATGTGCGGCGTATACTAGAGTTTGTCAGCGTGCTGTACGTTGATACCGGACCACGTCTCGGTTCTTTGTGCGAAGGAGGCTCTATGTACTGCGTTCATTGTGAGTTGCATGGCGCGTCAGTACCGGTCGAGCTCGACGGTGGCCGAACGGGGTATGTTCACCAGGCATGCAGTGATGCTTATAGCCGGAAGATCTTGACGCTCCCGCACCAGGGAGATGTGCGGGCGGCAGATCCTACTTCGAAAAGAGCTGCACAAACAAGGCAGAATCAGAAATAAATGAGAAACGTTATCCTCGCTTCGGCGAGGATTTGTTTGCACCACCGAGGTACACTATGTGTATATGCAAAAATCACTGATATGGATCGGGGTAGCGATCGGTTCGACTATCGGCGGACTCATTCCTTCTCTCTGGGGAGCGGGCATGCTGTCGTTCTCTTCAATCCTCCTTAGTGGTCTTGGAGGGTTTGCGGGTATTTGGGCAGGGTATACGCTTTCTAAAAATATATAAAGAAATTTACCACCGCCAATAGAGGAAACGGAGTTTCTTCTTAAGAACAGAGTCAAGACTGAAGTAGCGCCACGAGCGGCCGAGCCAGAGGGCGACGAAGACGATCGCGTAGATAATAGCGGCGCCAATATCGGTGGATCCGGGAGCATAGGGGCCGCCAAATCCTTCGGCGGTTGACCAGATAACGAGTGTCATAGCGATACCGCCAGCGATGGCAATCTCGGTGAAGAGTCCGAAAATAAGACCAAGAGCAATCGCGCTTTCAGCGAGCGCGACAATGATCGCAAATAGATGCGGATTTACACTGACGCCGTGTATCCATAGGTTGATCCAGCTTTGCACGAGTGCCGGCTGACCCTGAGCTCCCTCAGTGAGGTAGTCAGTGAGGTTGTTAATAAACGCAGGGCTCCATTTGAACGAAGCATCAATCAGCCAGACGAACCCAAATATAATTCGCAACACAGCGAACGAACGATCTTCAGCAGTATTCATATCCATATGGTACACCGGAGTTGGTCGCGAACGCGGGAGGGAAGTGCGTAACTTTTGTGCCTACGCCGCAGTTCTAGAAATCGGAAGCACATTGTAGAAGAGTCCTGAGACTTGCATCGGTCTCGCCATTTCGATCACTCGAAACGGCTTATCCATCATGCTTGTCCACATGGGAATTTTCCGCGCTCTTGGTTTCGGCCTCTTCTTGCTGGTTCTTTCTGCTCTCATGCCGTCCGTTTTTATCGAATTACAGAAAACAGCGGTCACGTTTCTTGAGAGTTCACAACAAGCGTTTTTGGCCGCTGGGGTCATCGCTTCGTATGCTGGACGAATACCATCGTCCTCGCACTAATCTGCAAGCCATCCTTCGGGGTGGCTTTCGTTTGGTGCTCTCGATTGAGAGCTATGGTCGTTAGTAGGACGTGAGCCACAGACCCCGCCCGCGCCAGATCGGACGGAAGCGTCCAATCTTTGTCCGTTTGATAGAGAGGGCGAGTGCGTGCGTGTCGAGTGCGGTACCGATACGGCCAGCGAGGGAGCGCATATAGGTCCCCGAGCCGCAGGTCACTCGGAGGGTAAGTACCGTGAATGATCGATGGGACGCGCGTGCAAAGAGGGTAGTCCAATGAGTGCGAATAGTGTCGACACGGAAATCTTCGCCAAGTCGTTTTGAGGGTTCGGTGGTACGAGGGACAGTGTCGAGAAGTGCGTACACAGTTTTCTTGAGCTCGGACACTGAGAGAGTGCGTTGGTCGAGAAGCGCGATACGAAAAATGTTCTCGCGGTGGACGGGCATTTCAATAGTGGCAAGAGAGTTGGTGAGAGCGTAGAGGAATAAAGGTTTCCCCGCGACTGTTTTTGAGGAGAAAGCTGGGTACGCGCGGGTGTGCACTCCTTGTTCGCGGCGAAGGATGGTTGCGAGCGCGCGAGGATCGACGACGCTTTTTTTGTCGACGTCCTTAGGAATGCCGAGGACATCACCGGTATCGCTACCGATATCGAGCAGGACTTCAATCTCGTATTCTTTGTCGAGACCAGTGTACTCTTGCTGGCGTTTACATTCCTCGCCGAGGAGGACGAGAAGTTTGCCAGAGGCCATAGGGTCGAGACGTCCTGCGTAGCTTGCAGGAAGCGAAGCTTCTTGCGGATGCTGTTTTTCCCAGGCATGCAGAGCTGCAAGCGGCGTTTCGCCGACTTTTTTATCAATAACGACGAAACGGGGCATATGGGGCGCAGTATACCGCTGAGGGAGGGAACATGACATATTTTTAAGTTTGTGGTATTATCAAAATCAATGAGAACTCCTGATCTCGACCGTGCTCGCAGCGAGAAGAAACGTACGCTCACTGACTTTGTGGCGCTCTACAACGAGAATCTTCCGCTTTCGTTCACGCCGGCTTCAGAAGAGTTACTGAAAGAATTCAAACAAGGACATAAGGGACTCTTCCCCGCAGGAAAAGGTTGGTCGCTCGATCAACATCGTCGGAAAGTGATGGATTGGTTACGTGCGCGAAAGGACGTGACGCAAGAAGGGTAGAGGCATACCACTTGACTAAACTGTGAGCCTATGATAGTCTTAACGCATCAACCAGAGCTGGATCCAAAAGAAGTAGGGATCGGGCTTCTCTCTTCGGCACCTGACTTGATATCTTAGACACACTAAATTTCTGTCACACTATGCAAGAAGGAATTGTCGCAAAAAAGACTGATAAGGGCTTCGGCTTTATCAAGCGAAATGACTCAGACAAGGATCTTTTCTTCCACTCGAATGAACTCCAGAACGTTTCGTTCGACGAGCTCCAGGAGGGAGATAAGGTTTCGTTTGAAGTCGGCGAGAGCCCAAAGGGTCCGAACGCCCTCAACGTCAACAAGATCTAATAGGTCTGCAACAAAAACACCCCGCTTCGGCGGGGTGTTTTTGTTTCGGTATGCACTAGCTGCTTGGTATACTGGTTGAAATGTATATCCGTGTAGTGGTCACTCCTGGGGCGAAACGAGAAAAAGTGGCAGCGCATCCTGCGAAGCACCCGGATGGTGGCGAAGAGCTTGCTATCGCAGTGCGGGAGCCGGCAACGGGGAATCGTGCGAATGATCGTGTTCGTGAACTCATTGCGCTCCGGGTAGGTGCACCTCTCGGGAAGGTGCGCATCCTGACAGGTCATCGTTCTCGCGTTAAAATGATAAGTGTTAGCAGTTAATACGTCTCACCATGCACATCACCATAACGGTTCGGAATCAGGCTCTTACTCCCGCAGTACAGGATCTTGTTGAGGAGAAATTCTCGGCGCTCGAGAAGCTTGTTGTGCGAGCGACAAGCCCAGTCACGCTTGCGTGCGAGATAGACGAATCAATGGCGGCAGTTCGTGCGGGCGCGAAGTATCGCGTCGAAGGAAATCTTGGTGTCGATGGAAAACTTTTCCGTGCTGAGGCTGAAAATGAAACACTCGAAGGTGCAGTCGATCGAGTGCGCGACGGCTTGGTACGTGAATTGCAAAACGCTCAGGGAAAGAAAGAGAATCTTCTGAAACGTGGCGGTGCGGCGCTCAAGCGAATGCTGCGTTTTGGGAATTAAGATCGCAGCGCGAAATCAGCGAAGCTGATTTCGCGCTTGCCCTCAGGGATGACACGGAGAATGCGGAATGTATCCTGTACGTATTCCGCATTCGTTATTTTTATGCGTTTGCCGTTGTGGAGAAAATAGGTGCCGATCGAATCTGCATATGCACGGTACTTGTGCCAATTTTCCTGCGCAGGCGCTTCGAGAGAGAGGAGGCCGTCTTCTTTTTTAAGCTTATGGGCGCGCGTGGCTTGTGTCGGGTCTTGGGGGGTGGGCGTCAGATCGCCACGCAGATATGCTGGCAGCGTTGCGACCAGTAATTGTGCACCCATCGTGATGAGTCGAGGGCGTAGCTCGCGGGCTGTCTCCTCGGGTGCAATCGGCGTTGCCTCTTGGGCGATGATATCCCCGGCATCGAGTTCTTTCACCATCTTTTGGATCGTCACTCCCGTGTCGTGTTCTCCCGAGAGCAGGGCCGTCTCAAGCGGGGTTGCGCCTCGGTATTTCGGCAAGAGCGAATAGTGCACATTGAGGACTCCCTTTGGGAAGCTTGCAATGAGCGACTCAGGAAATATTTTTCCATAGGCAACAACAAGCGCGTAGTCGCACGCATAGGCGGCAATCATTTCTTGCGCGTCAGCAGTAAGTGTCTGTGGGGTCAAAACAGGAAGATGGTGTTCGTGGGCGAGTGTGTGTGTCGGCGAAGGAGTAAGAACGAGACCGCGCCCGCGCGGCGCATCGGGTGCGGTGATCACGACGGTAGGAGTAAATCCGTGTGCAAGCAGGTAGGCGAGTGTTTCGCTCGCGACTGTTGGCGTGCCGAAAAAAGCAAACTTATCCGACGGTTGCATGGTTGATTTCAACGAGGTGCTCAGCATGATCGATGAAGAGGATGCCGTTCAGGTGATCGATTTCGTGTTCGAATATTTGTGCCATAAGGCCGCCGCCGCCGCGCTCAAAACGCGACCCGTCAAGATTGCGGGCGCGGACGGTAACGCGTTCGTGGCGGCTGGTAGTGCCGTAGATGCCTCGGACAGAGAGACAGCCCTCGTCTACCTTGGCGCGTCTTCGGGACGTTTTGACGATTTCGGGATTAATGAAAACCTGATTTTCAGGAGGGAGAGGGGTAGTGGTCTTCGCTTCATCCATCGGTGGGGGGACGATAGTGCGATCTTTCCGCACGACGAAGATTCGATACGGAATACCGATTTGTGGTGCGGCAAGAGCAACACCCTCAAGCTCGGGGTCGAGCGCCCGCTCCATATCGGTGATGATGCGTACGAGTTCAGCCGTCCCGAAGAGTTCCTCGGGGACGGGTTTTGCGACTTCACGCAGTACAGGAGCGCCGTCTTGCACGATTTCTTTCATGTTCCCTAATATAACAGAAAATCAGCGAGGTGGGTGCTTGGTAGGGTCGAGCTCCCACCAGAATGTTTTGCTGAAGTTTTTTGCTTGGCTGCAGACGCTTTTTAGGTAGTAGAGGTCCGCGGTGGGGATTTGTTCAAGAGTCGTCCCGAGGTGGGCCATAGTCATCGGCGCGAGACCGTCATTCGCACGGGCATGGTTCAAGTGGCGTAAGAAGAAACGCATAAGTTCGCCGCGTTCGGTGAGACGTTTTTTCCCTTTTGGCGCAGCAGCCACTTTCTTTTGAAATTCGGGAAGGAAATCTCCGATAGATTTCATACTGGGGAGAGTATTAGTGCGGCGCTTCGATTGAAGCCCCGAGTTGTTGCAGACGATTCAAAATATCTTCGTACCCACGATTGATGCTGTAGACATTGCGAAGCGTTGAGCGGCCTTTTGCGCCAAGCATAGCGACCAGGATAATTGTCGCAGGACGTAGTGCCGGCGGGCAGACGACCTCAGCAGCTTTGAGATGGGTCGGGCCTTCAATCGATATGCGGTGCGGATCGTGGAGCTGGGTCGTCGCGCCGAGTCGATCGAGTTCGGTGTAGTAGATGGCGCGTTTTTCATACACCCAATCGTGAATGAGGGTCGTACCCTTGGCTTGGGTCGCAATAACCGCAAAGAAAGGAAGATTATCGATATTTAATCCAGGATACGGGCGAGGGTGGATCTTCTCGGGGACGGCAATGAGTTCGGATGGTTCAATATGGATATCGACTAATTTGGTGATGCCATTTTCAGAAATGCGGTGGTTCGTGATAGAGAACTGTAGACCCATTTTCTCAAGAATGAGCATCTCGACTTCTAGAAACTCGATGGGAGCGGCGGTAATGGTTATGGCTGAGTGAGTCACCACGGCGGCAGCGATAAAGAACATTGCATCTGTTGGGTCTTCAGCGACGGTGTAGCGTACATCTTTGTGTATGTCAGGGGTACCGTGCACGGTAATAGTGGTGGTGCCAAGACCCTCAATGCCGACTCCCAGTTCGCGTAAGAAACCACAGACTTCCTGCACCTGATAATTTGCTGAAGCGTATTTGATGACCGAGGTACCGGGAATGCGGGCGGCCGCAAGGAGGGCATTGATCGTGGCGGTATCACCAGATTCGTAGAGGACCACCTCAGTAGGAGCGAGGGCAGTGTGTTCGATGAGGTAGGTATCGGACGTGGCGGTGATAGTGACGCCAAATTTCTCGAGTGCCATAAGGTGTGGTCGCACCGTACGGAGACCGAGCGTGCAGCCGCCAGATTGCGGCAATTCAAATTTTTTGAACAGATGGATGAGTGGACCGATGAACATCAGAATGCTTCGCGTTTTCATAGCCGCGGTACGGTCAATGGATTCGAGAGAAATTTTCTCTGGCGGCGTGATGAGAACGTTGCTTCCTTCCCAGGTGACGGAGATACCGAGGGAGCGCAGCACTTCGATAAGACGATGTACTTCCTCGATTTTTGGGACGCGCTCGAGCGTGGTGGTGCCTTGATTTAAGAGGGAAGCGGCCAGAAGTGCGACAGCTCCGTTCTTCGAGCGGCTCACGGTGACTGTTCCCGAAAGCTTTTTCCCACCCTCAATAATGAAATTCATTTCTCCTTGCATACGGAGTAGTGTACCATTAGTCGACATGTCATTCTTCTCGCCAAAACTCGGTATTGACCTCGGGACGACCAATGTGCTCGTATTTGTGCCAAAGAAAGGGGTCGTTATTAACGAGCCGTCGGTGGTCGCGGTCGGTAAAGAGCGCGGCAAGTTTGGAAAAAGTAAGAATAAGATTCTTGCCATTGGTATTGAAGCCAAGAAGATGATTGGGCGTACTCCCGACGACATCATCGCGTATCGTCCGATGAAAGACGGGGTGATTGCGGATTATCGCGTGACGGAAGCGATGCTGCGGTATTTTATCCGAAAGGCGCTCGGATGGAATCCATTTAAACCAACAGTCCTCGTGTCAGTGCCCGCAGGAGTCACGTCAACCGAGAAACGCGCGGTCATTGAGGCAGCAATGAAAGCGGGAGCGAAAAATGCGTATGTGGTGAAGGAGCCGATTCTGGCAGCTATTGGTGCCGGCATTCCGATCCACGAACCGATGGGCCGTATGGTGGCTGACATTGGGGGAGGCACCATCGATGTTGCGGTGATTTCGCTCGGCGGCATCGTCGCATCGACGTCAGTGAAGTGTGCGGGGAATCGCCTCGATCGCGCTATCGTCGATCATGTAAAAAAGCATTACAACCTTGCCATCGGTGACAAAACGGCAGAAGAGATAAAAATCCAGGTTGGTGCTGCCGTACCAATGCAAGAAGAACTCACCCTGCCAGTGAAAGGGAGCGACTTGGTCTCAGGGTTGCCACGGACGGTTGATATCTCGACCAACGATATCGTACAGGCTATGTCGCGCGAGCTTCGCGAGATGACGCAAGCTATTCGCAAAGTACTGCAAGAAACGCCACCTGAGCTTGCGGCAGACATCATTGATAACGGCATCATTCTTACCGGCGGCTCCTCGCAGCTGCGCCAGATGCCTGAACTCGTGTATCGGCGTACGGGGGTCATAGCGAAACTCGCGTCCGATCCGTACTACTGCGTTGCGCGCGGCACTGGTATTGCTCTCAAGCACCTCCATACCTACCAGAAGAGTCTTTTTGCAAAACAATGAGCCAATCACACGCATTTGTTATTGCCGCCGACGCAGAAGAAGGTATTGCAGTAGCACAGACGTGGATAGCGAAGGAGTTGGGGATGCAGCGAGCGCACAATCCTGATGTGACGGTCGTATCGTACGGTCTTTTCTCGGTGGCCGATGCGCGGCGCATTTCTGAAATGGCAGCGGGGACTGCGTTTGTGGGTGCGTCGAACGTGCTTATTATCACGGCAAGCCGCATATATCACGAAGCACAAAACGCACTCCTGAAGATCTTCGAAGAACCTCCGGTAGGGACATACCTCTTTCTCATTGTGCCGACTCTTGGCGGGCTGTTGCCGACGCTGCGCTCACGAGTACAGGTCCTCAGTACGGGGGTCGATGCGACGGTGCCGAAGATAGCACCGGCTACGGAAGCATTTCTCAATGCCACAGAAGAGAAACGTCACGATATCATCAAGCGATTGACGAGTGGTAAAGACGAGGAAAAACGCAGAGAACAGCGTGATGAAGCGATAGCGCTCCTGAATGACATCGAAGCGGTGGCGTATGCTCTTGGAAGACGTGAGGAAAGCGACCGGGCTCTTTTGAGAGATATTGCAGTTCTTCGTGGGTATCTCTATGAGCGGAGCGCCCCGGTGCGTATGATTCTCGAACATCTGGCACTCGTGCTCCCACACGACTTACCAGCTCGTGCGAGTCTGGTATAATGACGAACATATGGCATACGATTTCTCAACACTAAAGACGCACATTAAAGATACGGAAGAGTGGTTGACGCGTGAGCTCTCAGGCGTTCGTACCGGTCGGGCAACCCCAATGCTTCTTGATGGAGTAAAACCTGAAGCCTACGGCACTCGTACGCCGATTCGCGAACTCGCAAATGTGTCAGTCGAGGATGCACGCACACTCCGCATCATTCCGTGGGATAAGAATCTTTTGAAGGTTATCGAGAAGGGCATTACAGACGCTGATCTTGGTATCGGTGTTTCGACTGATGAGCAGGGTCTCCGCGTATCGTTCCCCGAACTGACGAGCGAGCGTCGTACGCAGCTCTCGAAGATCGCTGGTGACAAAACTGAACAGGCGCGAGTCACTCTGCGCGGGCATCGCACTGACGCTTTGAAAGCGCTTGATGCCGCTGAAAAAGAAGGAGGAATGGGCGAAGATGAGGTGCAGCGCCTCAAAGCCGAGGTACAAAAACTCATTGACGCCGGGAACGAAACACTCTCAAGTCTTCTCGCTAAGAAGGAGTCTGAAATTTCTCAATGACGAGTGCGTTGGTCTTTATTGCCGTCATTATTGCACTCATTGTGGTGCATGAGTTTGGGCATTTCATCGCAGCAAAACTCTCCGGTATGCGCGTTGATGAATTTGGACTCGGGTATCCACCCCGGGCGCTCACGCTGGGGAAGATAGGAGAGACCGAGTATACCCTCAACTGGTTGCCGTTCGGTGGTTTCGTGAAGATTTTTGGAGAAGATGGAAGCTCTGAAGGTTCGGGAGCTGCTCATCCTCGCGCTTTCTCAGCTCGCCCGCGTATCTTGCAGGCGGTTGTGCTTGTTGCGGGTATCGCGATGAATCTCCTCTTCGCGTACGTGCTTCTGACAGGCGCTCTTATGATGGGGACGCCTCGTGCTCTTTCACCTGGCGAGGTCGCTTCCGCCGAACACAAGGAACTTGCCGTGGCGAATGTGCTCGCAGGGTCGCCTGCCTCGCGTGCCGGACTTACCCCAGGAGATTCGATACTGGGTGCGCATGATGCTGCTGGTACGTGGGGCGCAGCAGACCCCACCAGTTTTACGACGTATGTTGCCGCAAGTGGGGGAGAAGCGATTACGCTTGAGGTCAAACATAACGGAGAGATGACCTCGCTTGTCGCGACTCCCGAGCGGGGCATTGTGAGTTCTGACCCGACCCGGTATGCGCTCGGCGTAGAAGTTGCCACGATTGGTATCGTGCCGCTCTCCTTCACTGCTGCGCTTACGGAAGGAGCAACCCTTACGTGGGAGACTACGGTGCTTACGGCGCAGGGACTCGCTCATTTTTTCTACGGCATCATGACGTTCTCAGCAGATCTCTCGCAAGTTGCGGGTCCTGTCGGTATTGCGGGAGTTGTCGGAAATGCCTCGTCACAAGGTCTTGGTGACCTCTTCTCGATCATGGCGATTATCTCTATTAACTTGGCACTCATTAATCTCATCCCCGTCCCGGCGCTTGACGGTGGACGCCTTCTTTTCGTCCTTATCGAAGGAGTGATTCGACGACCTATCAAGCCGCAGTTGGCACAAACAATAAATGCCATCGGATTCGCACTCCTTATTCTCCTTATGGTGGTCGTGACGGCCCACGATATTTTCAAGATACTTGGATAGGTTCTCCTCTTTTGCACTTCGTGCGTGCGGAGCATATACTGCCTCTATGCGACAATCACAGCTCTTCACTAAGACTCGCCGCGAGGCGCCCGCCGACGAGGTCTCTCAAAATGCACAATTGCTCGTCCGTGCTGGCTACGTGCACAAGGAAATGGCCGGGGTCTACTCGTATCTTCCTTTGGGTTTGCGCACGCTCAACAATATTGTGCAGGTTATTCGCGAAGAGATGAATGCTATCGGCGGGCAGGAACTCGTCATGAGTTCGCTACAAGATAAAGAGCTCTGGAGTCGCACGGATCGTTGGGATGATGCGAAGGTAGATAATTGGTTCAAGACTGAGTTCAAGAGTGGCGGCGAGACCGGTTTGGGTATCACTCATGAAGAGCCGCTCACGCGTATCATGACCGATCATATTTCTTCGTATCGCGATCTTCCGGTATATGCATATCAATTCCAAAACAAGTTTCGTAATGAGCTTCGTGCGAAATCGGGCATTATGCGCGGCAAGGAATTTATGATGAAAGATCTCTACTCCTTCTCGAGGGATGATGCACAACACAAAGAGTTTTATGATATGGCACGCGAAGCGTACTTGAAGGTATTCACCCGCATCGGTATCGGTGACCGTACGTACGTTACGTTTGCTTCAGGTGGGATTTTCAGTGAATTCTCTGAGGAATTCCAGACAGTCTCTGAAGCGGGGGAAGACATCATTTATATAGATGAAGAGAAGCGCATCGCGATAAATAAAGAGGTATATACCGACGAGACAATTGCGAAACTCGGGCTCGAGAAGGAAAAACTCATCGAGAAAAAGGCCATCGAAGCGGGCAATACGTTTAGTTTGGGTACTCGTTTTTCTGAACCGCTCGGTTTGTTGTATACCAGTGAGGACGGGACTAAGAAGCCGGTTGTGATGGGTAGCTACGGTATCGGCCCAACGCGTCTTATGGGTATTGTCGTCGAGACGCTTGCTGACGAGAAGGGGCTAGTGTGGCCAGAGTCGGTTGCACCGTTCACCTACCACCTAGTGTCACTTGGGCATGATGGCGATGAAGTCTCGAAGACCGCTGAGCAACTCTATGCTGCTCTTACAGAGAAGGGTATCGAAGTGCTCTATGATGATCGCGATGTGCGCGCTGGCGAGAAATTTGCGGAGAGCGATCTCTTGGGTATGCCGTACCGCATCGTAGTTGGGAAGGATGCCGTGGCGAACGGTGCCTTTGAAGTGGTGACGCGCGCAACCGGTGAGGTCGCGAAGAAGACGCGGGAAGAGATTCTTGCGGCATAAGTCTATGGCACGCTTTTCAAACAACTTACTTTTCAGTCCCGATATCGCGATTGACCTTGGAACAGCGAATACGCTGGTCTATGTACGCGGACGCGGCGTGGTTATCAATGAGCCGTCTATTGTTGCAGTGAATGACAAGACGCATCAGGTGGTGACGGTCGGGAAGGAGGCGAAGACGATGCTTGGGAAGACTCCTCCGCATATTCGCGTGGTGCGACCGCTCTTGCACGGGGTTATCTCGGATTTCGAGGTGACCGAAGAGCTGTTGACCTACCTCATCACGAAAGCACAGAATGGTCGCACACGACTCTTTGGGCCACGAGTGGTGATCGGCGTGCCGACTGGTGTGACGAATGTGCAGAGTCGCGCTGTCCGTGATGCTGCACGTAATGCGGGAGCACGAGAAGCAATTATTCTCGAAGAGCCGGTGGCGGGAGCTATTGGCGCGAAGCTTCCGGTCGCTGAGGCTGTCGGTACGATGGTGCTCGATATTGGCGGGGGAACGACCGATATTGCGGTGATCGCTCTCAAGGGCGTGGTTGCTTCAAAGAGTTCACAGGTGGCAGGTGACCGGTTCAATGAAAACATTATCGATTATGTGCGCAGTGAATTTAAACTTGGCATCGGCGAGAGGACCGCTGAGGATGTGAAGATTGATATTGGATCGGTCATATCGCTCGCGGAGCCGCTCTCGAAGAATGTGCGAGGACGTGATTTCGCCACCGGTCTGCCACGAGAGATCGTGCTGACCGATGCTCATGTGCGCGAAGCACTCACTCCCTCGCTTGAGGCACTTATGGATGCGATGAAGGAAGTGATTGAAGCGACACCGCCAGAACTGCTCTCGGATGTTCTCCAGCATGGCGTCACTGTCTTTGGTGGAGGTGCATTGTTGCGAGGATTGCCGCAGATACTCGGCAAGATGCTCGGCGTGCCGGTCCAGGTTGCGGCTGACCCCTTAACGGCAGTGGTGCGTGGTGCGGGTATTGTGACGGAGCATCCGGAGCCATACGCAGATTTTTTCATCGATGAAGAAGACATTCTTAGCGAAGCGTAATGCATTGTTATCGGGGCGAGGCGTATCGAGTGGCGTCGTGGCGCTCGGGGTTGTGCTGCTTATTCTTGGGTTTCGTTTAGTTGCGCCAAATCTGTTTTTACATATCGTTACCCCGATCTTTCAATTTGGGGATACGCTTTCTGCGGACAGTCATCTCTTTCTTTCTCATTTTACTACTGCCGCTACCCTGACTGAAGCGAACGACAGACTGGCGAGTGAGAATGCGACACTGGCGAGTGAGAATCGTACGCTCACGAAAGAGATTGCTGACATAACCGCTCTTCTCGGCGCATCGAATACGCCGAAGGAAATTCCTGGGCTCATCGCAGGGGTAGTGGTGCGCCCTCCCGTGAGCCCGTACGACACACTTGTGCTCGCGCTTGGTGCGAAGGAAGGCGTCACACCCAATATGGAGGTTTTTGGGCCGGGTGATGTGCCTGTTGGTTTCATTTCTTCAGTGCAAAACGATTTCTCTCGCGCCACACTCTTCTCAGCGCCGGGTACGTCCGTGAGCGGGTGGGTTGGGTCGACGAGTGCACCACTGACGCTTACGGGTATCGGTGCCGGCGCTTTCCAGGCGGTAGTGCCACGAGTTGCCAATATTGTTGTTGGGGATGTGGTGTTCGTACCAGGTCCCGGTATGAAGGCCATTGGGACTGTTGCGCGTGTTGATAGCGATCCGCTGTCACCAGGAGTGACGTTGCGTATCATGCCTGCAGTTAGCCCATTTTCATTGTCGTGGGTGATGCTTCGTGCGACAGGGGCGGCACCCGCGGTTGTCGCAACGTCGACCGTACCATGATGCGCCGTGCTCTCGTGTTCGGGACATTTCTATCAGCGTTGTTTTTCCCATGGCCGCTCACCGCGTGCCTTGCCGCCGGTGTGTCGCTCTTTGAACCGCTCGTGCCGCTAGCCGTGGGCCTCTTTGTCGATACGCTCTACTATGTGCCGCATGGCATGGCTCTCCCGCTCTTTACACTCTGGGGAGGTCTCGGAACGGGTGTGGCTTTTTTCGTGCATAGCCGCCTGAAGACGAGTAGTATTGAAGGATGATACGGCGGAAAAGAAAGCATCGCGACCTCGAGATTGCGCCGGACGAGATATTCCTCGACGCGTCAAATACGCCCGAGTTTAATCGTGATCGATTTGAAGGGAAGCTGGAGAAACCTCTTCCGCGATCCTCTTTTTTCCTACTCGGCATCGGACTCAGTGTGCTTCTCCTCGTGCTTATTTCCCGTTCGTGGAACATCCAGATAACCAACGGTGCAAGTTATGCAGAAGAGAGTGCTCATAACTCTCTCGAGGTCACCACCCTCTTTGCGCCTCGAGGCATCATCACTGATACGCGAGGAGTCATACTTGCGGAGAACGTGCAGACAGCCGAGGGTTCTGTTGAACGTCAGTACCCAGTGCCGGCACTGAGTCACGTGATTGGGTACGTTTCCTACCCAAAGAAAGATACGAACGGCGTGTACTACGACAAGACGGAAAAAGGAGTCTCGGGTCTTGAAGCCGAATACAACGGACTCCTGACCGGAGAGAACGGTCAAATGCTAACCGAAACAGACGCGCTTGGACACATTCGTTCGGAAGGGACCATTATTCCGGCAAAAGAGGGTGGTACGTTGCAGCTCTCCATTGATGCGAATCTCGAGACTCTTCTTGCACGG
>JAKAKH010000024.1 GCA_021824605.1 bacterium | reverse complement strand
AAAAAGTCAATGAAACTGCTCATCGTCACGCAAGCAGTTGATGCCAACGATCCAGCGCTCGGTTTCTTCGTCCGATGGATAGAAGAATTTTCAAAACACGTCGAGAGCATCGAAGTCATCTGTCTCGAAGAAGGGAAGCACGATGCGCTCCCAGCGAACGTGCGTGTGCACTCGCTCGGAAAGGAGAAGAATCCTCCACGCTTTGCGCGCCGACTCATGTACGTCATTCGTTTCAAATGGCTCGCATGGCGACTCCGCCACGACTACGACGCAGTTTTTGTGCACATGAATGAGGAGTATATCTTTATCGCCGGTCCACTTTGGCGACTGCTCGGGAAGAGCATCTACTTGTGGCGCAATCATGCACGGGGAAGCTGGCGTACGATGTTTGTTGTTGCACTTTCAAACAAGGTCTTCTGCACATCAAAGCAGTCGTATACCGCGCGGTTCAAGAAAACCGTCCTTATGCCAATCGGTATCGATACAGAACGGTTCGTTTCAAAAGTGCCGGAGGAACGAAAAACGGGATCAATCCTATTTTTGGGCCGGCTTGATCCTGTGAAGCATCCAGACCTCTTCGCTGCAGCTTGCGCAACACTTCCGAGCGATACGACGCGAGAAGTTCATGTCTACGGAGATCCAACGCCAGGAAACGAGGCGTATGCCGATAATCTGAAGCGACAGTATGCGACGGTCTCGAACCTCTCGTTCCATGCAGGGGTTTCAAATGAGGCGGCAGCGTCCCTCTACAGGACGCATGATATATATGTGAATCTCACCACATCGGGAAGTTTTGATAAGACCATTGGCGAAGCGATGGCGTCGGGTTGTATTGTTGTGTGTGCGAACGAGGCACTGAGGGGTGTCGTGCCGGATGCACGTATCGTCTCAGATACCATTGAGTCAGTGCAATCTGGCATCAAGGGCGCGCTCGCCCTCTCTGAGAAGGATCGCGAACGCGAGCATACCATCATGCGTGAATATGTCGTCCGTAAGCATAGTCTTGAAAAACTTTGCGCGAACCTGTTTATTGAGCTTATTTGACACGCATGAGATACCAGAACAAAGCACAGCTTATCCAGTCGCTCGTGACGCCCGAGGACGTGGTACTTGATGTCGGATTTTCCGGACAAGGTGTACGTCATTGCGATGCAGCTTGGCCGCACGCGCTCCTAAAGGCGCGTGCGAAGGAGGTGTATGGTCTCGATGTCCAGCTCGATTCAGCGTTTGTCGATAATCCATATTATGTACAAGCAAGTGCCGAGGATTTTAGTTTGCCCGTGCAGTTCGACGTCATCTTTGCCGGCGATCTGATTGAACATCTCTCGAATCCGGGCTTGTTCCTCGCGAGTTGCAAGCGTCATCTGAAGCCGAGCGGCCGGCTCATCCTTACGACACCAAATACTTTCAATCTGTTCAATATCGCTGAGAAACTCACGAAGCCCGAACCGACGGTGAATCGCGATCATACATGTTACTTTAATAGCAAGACAATGCGCACACTGCTCGCGAAGAATGATATGGCACCGGTTGAGATGAGCTACATGTATATGCTTGACACGTATTTCAAGGAGAGCTTGAAGAAGCGTTTCTTGAACGGCATTTATTTCTTGCTGTCTCGCATGACGGATAAATTCCTGGAGACGCTCGTGGTTGTCGCGGTACCGCACAAGAACGTATGAACTGGCGCTCGTACGCCAAGGGTGTGGTATGGAAGCTGCTCACGCTTCTTGCTCGGCCGCTCGGAGATCGGGCGAGTATTCTTATGTACCATTCGGTAGGGGAGGATAACGCCTCGTTTACGGTCTCAGCCGCGGTCTTCGAAGAACAGCTTCGATACCTCACAAAACACGACTTTTCGATCGTCCCGCTTTCAGAACTCGTGACACGTTTGGAGCAGGGCAGATTGATTGCGAAAACAATCTGCCTTACGTTCGACGATGGGTATCGTAATAATTACGAAGTGGCGTTTCCTCTGCTACAGCGATACGGTATACCTGCCTCAATCTTTCTCACAACGGGATTACTCGGCCAGTCGCTCACCAATTCGGAAGGTGTGTCGCTCCCGCTTATGACCGAGGCGCAGGTGCGCGAAATGCAAGGAAGCGGACTGATTGAATTCTTCCCGCACGGCGTAACGCATCGGAAGCTCCACAAACTCTCTACCACAGAGGTCGAGAAGGAAATCACAATGTCTCGGGCTGCTGTACAGGCATTGACACATACGGCGGCCGATATCTTCGCATTCCCTTCGGGTCGATATACAGACGCGACGCTCGATGCGGTGCGCCACGCAGGATTCAGTGCTGCCGTGACTGTGACGGGCGGTAGCATCGGGGCCAACGCACATCTGCTCGAATTGCCGCGCAACTCAATCGATAGCTCCACGACTTTTTCTCAGTTCCGCGGGAAGCTTTCACGAGCGATCGATTGGTACACTTTACTCAAATTGATGGCTAACAGAACTCACTCCCATCGATATGAATGACGTCCGTATCACAGGACTGGCAGGATCAGAGGTTGGAGACAACTATCTTGCCAAGACATATGGACTCATCCGAGTCGAAAATGTCGGCGGGATTCCCGTATACAAAAACGAGAAAAGGGAATTATTTGTCGGCGGATATAAGGGAATCTATTCGGTCGTAGTATCCGGATCACAAAAACTCATCCCTATTTTGGAGGAGTGGCGTAAGGATCATACGTTCGTTCGCTACTCTTTTTCGGCAAATTCAGACTTCTTTCGGAGCACGCGTCTCAACTTGATGCTCGAACTCGCTCCGGGAATAAAAATCGAAGATCGCCTCATAAAATATGCCAGGAACGTACGCAAACATGTTCGCCGCGTGGAAGAATCGTCGCTTGAGTACAAGGTTGAACCTCCTCCCGATGAGTGGTACCGACTCTATTCCGCACATTGTGACCGGTTGGGCAGCATCTCGCGGCCTCTCGAATCATTCAAGACTCTAGAACGTGTGTTCGGGCCCGCGGTGGTTTGTATGGTTGCGTACGACGGGGGTCTCGCCCCCCCCGTTGGGGCGCTGTATTGTCTTCGAACGGATACCTACCTCACGCTGTGGTTCATCGCTTCTGACATCGCGTACCGCAATGTGCGTGTCGATAATGGTTTATATGATATGGCGGTACAATACGCCATACGTGAAGGCATTCGTTTCGTTGATTTCGGTCCGACGATGCGCACGGATGTGAGTCATTTGGATATGAAAGCCGGCTATGGTGTGCAAGTCTTTTATTTCGCCGACAAAGCTTTCATACCCATCACTAAGAGACTGGACGAACAGGCACGGCATCTTGTGTATCGAATCAATCGGAGAGTCCAGACTATATGGAATCGATTTATGACACATTAAACGCTTGACTCAAGTATGAAAAGTATGAAAAAAGATGATTTTCAGAAAAGATTTGATAGTGTCGCTCGGTCGATGACTTTCCAAAGAATCATACGTCAATTTAATCTAGCTCATAGGAAAGTTCTCGATCTTGGGTGTGGCTATGGCGAATATTTGGCGCATTTCGGGAAGGGAAGCATAGGGTTTACGACTTCTCACGAAGAGGTCAAGACAGGGACAGAGCGCGCTCTAGATGTACGATTCGGCAATGTCGAATTTCTCGAAGAGTACTCTTTGCCGCACCTCATTGAAGTCGTGTGGGCGAATAACCTTTTTGAACATCTACTCTCTCCGCACGCATTCTTGATGAAATTGAAGAGGCGTACCATATCTGACGGGCTGCTTATTTTAGGCGTGCCAGTCATTCCAAAAATAGTTTCTCTTATGTTCCTAGGCCGCTTTAGAGGTTCTCTTGCTTCTAATCATATAAATTTTTTCACAAAAGAGACTCTGTCTCTTACTGTCGAGCGTGCGGGCTGGCATGTAATAACGACACGACCATTTTGGTTTTCGTCCGCATGGCTAGATCATGTTTCTAGTCAGCTGGCACCCCATCTCTATGTTATTGCAAAAAATGACAATGAGTTCAAGTATCCAAATAAGAAATATAACGAATGGATTGCGGATGCCCATTATAAATATCTTTTTGAAGTAACAGGCCAAAATGACTGACTTTCTCTATTCAATATGAAGATACTCTACATCGCCAATATCCGTCTTCCGACCGAAAAGGCGCATGGCATTCAGATAATGAAAATGTGCGAGTCATTCGCGCATGTCGGGGCAGAGGTTGAATTGGTTATTCCAGATCGGTATACACCTCTCACAGAGGATCCTTTTTCATATTATGGTGTCGAACGCGCGTTTGCTATCACGCGGCTGCCGACGTTCGATACGGTCTCGTGGGGACGGGCGGGATTCTGGCTGCAGACCCTCTCCTTCATCACCCGAGCGGCGCGCTACGCCCGCCGCTCATCCGCAAAGGTAATCTATTCCCGCGACCCGGCACTTTTCTTCTTCGG
The DNA here is from genome assembly GCA_021824605.1 of bacterium. GTDB lineage: Bacteria > Patescibacteriota > Minisyncoccia > Phycocordibacterales > Phycocordibacteraceae > C7867-001. The sequence goes on along the minus strand of JAKAKH010000024.1, from coordinate 749 downwards.
TCGTATGCTGCTTGGTAAGACGCTGGTATGGGAGATACATGCGAAGCCGGCGCCGCGCGTGGTGAAGAAGATACAAAAATCGCGTGTGCGTATCGTAGCTATATCCAGCGGGTTACGCGATATGCTCATCGAGGCGGGCGTTCCGCGAGAGAGAATTATAGTTGCGCACGACGCAGTTGATACCGATCTGTTTGCCGGGGTGTCGGACCGGCGGACAGTGCGGCGGGAATTATCTCTACCGGAAGATAAAAAACTCGTGGCCTATGTCGGCAAGTACAAAACAATGGACGAGTCGAAAGGGGTTGAGGAAATCATCTCGGCCATCGGCGCCGTGCATGCCCACCATACCGATGTCGACTTGCTAATCGTAGGTCTTAATCAGGACGAGCTTCCCGAGGTGAAAGGTCTTGTAAGCGACGCAGGTCTTGAAGATGCCGCCTATCTCGTCGGACATGTCCCACACGATCAGGTGGCACAGTACATGCGTGCTACCGACGTACTCGTAATGAACTATCCCAATACCAAGCACTATGCGCGCTTCATGTCGCCCTTGAAGCTCTTCGAGTATATGGCGAGCGGTACGCCAATCGTCACGTCTGATTTACCTAGTATTCGCGAGGTGCTGAGCGATGCCTCGGCATTTTTCTTTAAAGTAGATGATCCAGACAGTCTTCGTCGAGCAATTGAAGTAGTACTGGCTAATCCTGCTGAGGCTTCTCAAAAGGCCACTACTGCTCTTAGTGAGGCGA
>JAKAKH010000036.1 GCA_021824605.1 bacterium | reverse complement strand
CTCGATCATCACATCCATGCGTACTTCGCGCAGACCATCTGGGTAGCCAGTATAGTGCGTGTAGACCTTGCCCTTGGTGCGGCGAATTGGGAGATGCATCTTGCTCGCATTCTCGATGACCACGGTAACCGGGAGGGCCATGTTTTTCGTGAAGTGTACCGAACGCTTGCCGAGGAGAGCGTGTGCTGCCTCGCTTGCCACGCGACCAATCGTGCGGTCAGTCGCATCGATGGTGTAGGTTGTCGGTTCCGGGGTGATAATACGTGTGTGCATATGTGACTATATGAATACTAGACAAAAGCGATATACGCAAGTTTGCGAGCATCGTTACTCCCGCGCAGGGTGCGCTTTACGATGCGGGTGTACCCGCCAGCACGTTCCGCATAGCGAGGCCCAATTGATTCGAAGAGTTTTTTCACTGCTTCGTCGTCACCGAGGCGAGACTTGGTGAGCCGGCGGCTCGCGAGGGTATCTTTCTTCGCGTACGTGACAAGACGTTCGACGAATGGTCGAAGTGACTTTGCCTTTGCCTCAGTTGTCGAGATGCGCTCTTCGAGGACGAGTGAGCGCGCGAGCGACTTCATGAGCGCCTGGCGTGGGCCGGCTTTTCGGGCGAATGTTCGTGCTTTTTTAGTATATGCCATATGAGTACTGTACCAGAGGAATCAATTATTCGCTCTTTAGGGTGAGACCGAAGCCTGCAAGTGCCTCGGCAATCTCTTCGACTGCCTTGTCGCCAATGCCATCGAGTTCCTTAAGAGCCGTCGCTGTTTTTCGTGCGAGACCTGCGGCGCTCTTAATCCCCGCATCCTCAAGGGCGCTGGTAATACGCGTTGAGAGTCCGAGATCAGCGATCTTTATCTTCGTAGCGTCAGTCGTCTCCTCAGCTGCCTTCTCGTTTGAGGAGGAGAGGGATGCGACAGATTCGCTCTCTTGGAAACCGACAACCGACTTGAGCTGGTGAATCATCGTCTCAATAGACTGTTCAAGTGCTTCGCGCGGAGCGATCGTGCCATTGGTTTCAATAAGGATGCGGAGTCGGTTGAAGTCAGTACGATCACCAACGCGCATATTCTCTACCTCGTAGTTCACACGACGAATCGGGGTGAATGTTGCGTCGAGGGCAATGACACCAATATCGACTTTGTCCTTCGTGAGTACTTCGCGTGAGACATAGCCAAGACCGCGCTCGATGGTTGCTTCGAGCTCAAGCGTTGCTTTCCCGGAGAGGTCAGCAATGTGTTGGTCAGGGTTTTTAATCTCAACCTGGCTTGGCAGATTGAAATTCTTTGCCGTCACTTCTCCCGACCCCTTGAAGGAGAGGGAGATTGTCTGCGGCTCGTTGCCATGGAGCACGAAGTGGATGCGCTTCAAATTCAAAAGAATCTCCATGACCGTTTCGCGCGATCCTTCGATCGTTGCGAATTCGTGCGGAACGCCCTCGATCTTGACCTGGGTGACCGTTGCGCCAGGAAGTGATGAGAGAATAATGCGGCGGAGTGAGTTGCCAAGAGTGTGGCCGTAACCAGGATAGAGCGAATCTATCTCGTACACGCCTTGCGTGCCTTCTTCAGACACGATGCGAGGCTTACTTGGAAGTGTGATGTGGTATTCCATAACGCAATCGTAATTACCAATTAAATAAATTATCTCGTGTAGAACGAGAGCACCATAACGAGGTCGCCCGCTGGGTCAGCGGAAGCAACAGTTGGGCGCTCTACAACGCTACCCTCCATCGTCTTTGGATTCCACGAGAGCCAGGAAGGGAGTTTCCGCTCCATAAAACGCTCGTTAAATCCGACGAGGGATCCGTGCTCCTTCGAACCTTCGCGCACACTGATCTTTTCGCCCACAGAAATAGCCTGTGAAGGCACGCGGCTCTTCTTCGTGCCAACCATCACATGACCATGCGAGACCATCTGACGAGCGGCGCGACGGGTCGACGCGAGTCCAAGGCGCCAGACAATGTTGTCGAGGCGAAGTTCAAGGAGTTCGTGGAGGCGATCAGCTGGCTTGGCGCTGTGCGCGGCAAGCGCTTTGCGCACGTAGTTACTAAACTGACGTTCAGGGAGACCGTAGGTAACACGCACTTTCTGCTTCTCGAGCATCTGCTTTCCGTATTCGCTCTGACGACCGCGACCGCGGCGCTTGTTCTTGGCAGAGCGCTCGGCAGAAATCGCAAACTTTTGTGTTTGCGCCTTTTCGAAGACGGTTGCGCCGAGGCGTTTTGCTATTTTGTATCGTGGGCCAGTTTTCATGGAATAAAAGAATTAGATGCGACGAGGTTTTGGTGGGCGTGGGCCGTTGTGCGGGACTGGGGTCGCGTCCTTGATGGAGCGAATCTGAATGCCTTTCCCTGAGAACGCGCGGAGCACTGACTCACGACCAGCACCGACACCGCGAATCACGACAGAGGCTTCCTTGAGGCCGATCATAGTACCCTTCTCGCCGAGGAATTCGCCGACTTTCGCAGCTGCATAGGGTGTGGACTTGCGTGCACCGGAAAAACCGAGAGCACCCGCTGAGGATGAGACCACAGCATTCCCTTTCTCATCGGTAATGAGTGCCTTGGTGTTGTTGAAGGTTGCCTCGATGTGCAGGATGCCCTTCTCGAGGTGGCGCTTGGTAGCCTTCCCAAGGGCACGCTCCTTCCGGCCCTGATCCATGCCTCGTCCGCTCTTCTTGATGATACGTTTTTTTCCCATGATAAATGATAAGTGATTAGGTCTTTTCGAGGGTACGGCGACCAGAGGTCATCGTCTTGCGCACGTTGCCACGTCGCGTACGCGAGTTCGTCTTTGTGCGCTGTCCGCGTACGGGGAGGCCGCGGGTGTGGCGTTCTCCGCGAATCGATCGGATATCCTTGAGTCGTTTAATGTTCTGTCCAATCTCGCGGCGCAGCTCACCTTCGATGAGATAGGCTTCTGAAAGCGAGCGGATCTTCTGCTCCTCTTCGCCGGTGAGCTCGCTCCCCTTCTTCGTTTCAGGAATGCCTGCTGTCTTCAAAATATCTTTCGCCCGTGTTCGTCCAATGCCAAAAATAAGTGGCAAAGAATAGGCAAGTTGCTTGTTATCGGGAATGGTAACGCCGGCGATACGCATAGTATATGTAAATAGTATCTAGCCCTGACGCGCCTTGCGTCGTGGATTCTTCTTGTTAATACGGTACAACCGCCCACCTCGTCGTACGAGCTGGTCGCCTGTCTGCTGCACTCTGATTGAAGCACGAACTTTCATCGTAAATGGCTGGAATTATATTACGTTAATCGACGCACGATTCTTGCACGACCTCCGTAGGGGTCAAGCACCATATCGACCTGATCGCCCATAAGGACGCGGATACGATGAAGGCGCATTTTGCCGGCAAGATACGCGAGAACGAGCTCCCCCTCCCCGCCCTCCTCTGAAGGAGAAAGACGGACACGAAAAAGTGAATTTGGCAATACTTCTTCAACGGTGCCTACTGCCGTTGTTTTCGTCTCTTCGCCTTCGTTCATTATTCGTTACTCATGCAGGGTACCCCATTAATGTAGCAGGTGACCCACAAATCGTCAAATAGGACCTAGGGATTATCCACGACAATCGAGATTCCTGAGGGATCCTGAGGGAATGTGTGCCGCCAAAAAGGTCGCAAAATGATGATGGCCCGCTTCACTTCAGGATAGTTGGTCAGGACGACTTCGGCAGCCGAACGTGTCTTCCCCGCGACAGCTGCCGCAATACGGGTCGGATCGACACTGTAGACGAGCGACGCTGTTCCCGAGAGGGTAAATGAGGCGGAGGTTGCATTCGCGCTCGGGAATTGGGCTGTCGAGAACTGCAGTTTGCTTGTCGGCAGGAGGGTAAGCGGTTCGCCCTGATAATTGAGCCCGGAAATTGATGAGGCAATCGACTTTGCAAGAGCGCTGTTCGGGAAGACAATGGCGGTAATGGTTCCCTGCTCCTTCACTTCCACTTGGCCTGTTGTCGGTGAGGGCGTTGGGGTGAGTTCTTCGAATGTGGTGGTAGCTGATCCTGGAAGCAAGATAAATCCTGCAGGAATCTGCGTCTCGAGGCTTGCGGTAAGTTCTGGAGCGAGGGCGGCTACGAGTGCGTCCTGAGCTTGTTTCTCAACGGTAGCATCAATGGCTGGTATGGTGCCCGAGGCGCCGCCAGTCATAGATCCAGATGATTGGGCGTAGACTGCCGTCGCGAGAGGAGTCCCTGCAAATCCAGGTATGGTAAAGGATGTAGGGTCAATGTTGTACGTGCTGCCTGTCTTATCGGCATAGACAGTTACCCGAATGCTCCCTGGCTTGGCGGTACTCCCTGCGGGGATAACGACAGCTTCGTGAATACGGAATATGAGACCCGCTGTCGTCATAAACCGTGTATTGGCGATGAGTCGTTGGCTCTTTGCTTGCGTATTGTAGATAGTGAGGGTGCCCGAGGCGAATGTATTGACCACTTTTGTGCCGCTTCCAGCTACGCTTTGCGAAGCTACTTTCTGTGCCGAGATTATCTCGTACGGAAGGTCACCAGCGCCTTGGGTTGCCGTGAAGGAATTTTGCACCGCTGCAGTGACGGTGTTTGGAACAATTTCTACGCGAGTCGTGGAGAAATAAAACAATGCTCCAAGAGAGACAGCAAGGACGAGTAGTGTCGCGATCAGTGTTTTGTACGGGAATGTTGGCCGCCGCTCGGAGAGTCGTAGTGGTTGCCGAGGAGCTCCTTCGCCTACAGTCGGCGCTTCTTCTCGACGGCGAGAGGGCGGGACAATGTCATTTATGGTACGCATACGGAGAGTATATCATTGTCCCTACCCCGCTTTTCAACCCGCAGTGTGCATTACACTATTTTCTCAGAGAGTTCGTCTCTGCTTTTCCAGAAAAGTGCCATGAGTAAAAGCACAATATCCCCAGAACCGGCGGTCGCTTGTCGGATAGAGCTTCCCATCTGGCTCGCAAGCACCGGCACGACTTTCGGCGGGTTCCCTGACAGCCATATTGACCCGAAATCAGTTGCATCGAGCATTTTTTTCAGTGAAGCCATCTGCGGTTCGCGCGCGAGAAGGAACAGTGTTCGAGGCAATTGGTAATTTTTTGCAATTTCGATAAATTCATTGGTTATCACGTTGGTCCAGGTGTCCGCATCTAACGAAATAGTGACCTGCACGAGCGAGGAGAAAATTCCTTTTCGAATAAGGGCAA
>JAKAKH010000047.1 GCA_021824605.1 bacterium | reverse complement strand
ATTCTCACTCGGCAGCATACCTGGTGGCTTGCGCCGTCTCGCGGCCTCCTTGGGGGAGAGGTAGTCGCTGTTGCTTCGGACACCTCCTCGTTTCTCTTGCGCGATTGGAGTGGGACTTCATGGCAAGTGGATGCGGGTGATTTGCATACCCCTGATCGTGCAAACGTCGTTCGCGGTGGCGATGTGCGGGTTGTAGGACTACCAGTGTCGGTGACAACCGCAACAAGTTCGACATTTCATGCATGTTTCGTGCTGCCGTGGGAAGTGCGAGGTGGTGACAGACGCCTGTCGCCTGCATTCCCGTTCCCCGTGAACGCCGCTGCGCGAGTGCGACTGAGCACGACGTCTCCTTCGAGTGAAAAGTGCCAGGGGATTACTCCGTATGGGAAACTTCGTGCGCTCGAGAAGGCTGGTTTTTAGTCGGGTGTACAGGCATTGCACAGAGGCGAGAAGGCGCGTATCCTAGGACTATGAAACGTCTTGGAGTGGTGCTGATTCTGCTGCTCGCTTTCTGTGGAGTCGCTGATTCGGCGTATCTTACCCAACACGAAATAGATGGCACGCCGCTTCTCTGCACCGTTCAAAATCTCTCAGGGTGTAACATTGTTGCAACGAGTAGCTACTCACATGTTTTCGGTGTACCGCTCGCAGTGTTTGGCGTCTTCTTCTACGGCATGATTTTCATACTTGCGGCACTCGAACTCGTACTTTTTGATCGATTACTTCGCCGCCTGCTCCAGGGTATCTCACTTGTCGGCATTCTCGCGTCGCTCTACTTCTCAGCCATTCAATGGGTTGTGATTGGCGCTTTTTGTATCTACTGTACCGCCTCAACGATTATCGCAATTCTGATTTTCATACTCGCGACTCGTATTGAACCGCTTCCGAAATTCGTCCGCATTGCGAAGTCGGTGACGCCTCCTTCCGTACCGCCCCATCTGCCGATGCCGCCGGCGGCATAGCTCTACCATGCGGCGTACGCTCCCCATTCTTCTCGCGGCCTGCCTTCTTCCGACGAGTGCTGTTGTTGCTCGAGGGGTGGTACCTCCGGCGTCGTTTCGTGCTGGCGATTCTCTTGTAGCGACAACCTCGTCACCAGGAAACTCATATGTCGTCGGTACTTCAGTTGTTCTCACGGCGCCGGTTGCAGGTGATTTTGCTGCCTGTGGTGGGTCGATTGTCACGGCGGCACCGATAGAGGGCGATGGCCTTTTGCTTGGTGGCTCCATAAGTTCTCGATCGAGTATTGCAGGTGATTTGCGCCTTGCGGGCGGGACAATCGATATTACCGAGCCTATCGGGGGCGACCTGCTTGCTTTTGGTTTTAGTGTGCATGACGCCGGTCGAGTAGAAGGGAGTGCCTTTCTTGTTGCGGTGAATGCGACGCTGAGTAATGGTGCTGCGGGGCCGGTGACGATCTATGCAAATAATGTCGCGCTCGCAGGTGAGTTTTCGGGAAACGTGACAGTGTACGCAGGAGGGCATGTCACCCTTGCGCCGAACACGGTGATTCACGGCAAGTTCTCGTATGAGGCACCAGATACTGCTTCAATCCCAGCATCGGTCATCACGGAAGGGGGGCGTGTCTACACCAATGCTTCGTATCTGCCGGATACGGAAACTTCCCGGATTCTTGCATTCGTCAGCATCGGGTTCTTCCTTATCGCGCGTATTATGGGGGCGCTTATTTTGGCGGGCTTGTTTGCGGGCTTGTTCCCAAGATTTGCAGAACTTGTGATTGATCGTGTCGAGTCTATGCGTCCGCGGAACATACTCCTCACCCTGCTTCTTGGTTTTGGTATTAGCGTGGCAACTCCTATTGTGATTGCGCTGCTGCTCCTCACGTTTGTCGGTATCGGGCTCGCGTTTCTTCTTCTTGTGTTGTACGCGTTTGTACTCATTCTTGCTCTTATGTATGCCGGTATTACTATTGGGGGCATGCTCGTACGGCGTTTTGCGTCACGTGATCAAGTGCTCTGGCATGATGGCGTGTTGGGTATGATGGTATTTTCACTCGCGACGCTCGTTCCATTTGTCGGGTTTCCGCTTATCTTGCTCCTCATGCTCTTTTTTGTCGGAACATTGCTGCAGGTGTTCTTCAATCTTGCTTTCTCGCACAATGACGAGTCGCCAAAAACGTTCTAGCTCCGTAGCTGCGTCGCGCCAGGGTGAGCGAGCACTCCGTGCGAAACGCATCCTGCAGTATCTTAAAAAAACATATCCGGCACCCAAGAGCGAACTCATCCATACCACGCCATTTCAGTTTGTGGTCGCAGTGATACTTTCAGCACAGTGTACGGATAAAGCAGTCAATAAGCTGACAAAAACGCTATTCACAAAGTATAAAACCATTCGCGATTTTGCGACTGCGGATCCGACAATGTTTGCAAAAGAGATTTCTTCGATCCCGTTTTTTAACAACAAAGCAAAAGCGATCATCGGTGCGGCAAAGCTGCTGCTCGAAAAGTTTCATGGGAAAGTGCCCGAGAACGAGAGAGATCTCACGTCCTTACCAGGGGTGGGATACAAGACGGCCCACGTTATTTTAGGGGAGCTTTTTTCTGTCTGGGAGGGCATTCCAACTGATACGCATGTGAAGCGTTTCGCCCGTCGCTTCGATCTGACAGATCAAACCGATTTAAAGAAAATATCGAAGGATCTCGAAGCGCTTATTCCGAAGAAGGACTGGAAGTACGTGAATAATGGACTTGTTCTGTATGGTCGCTATGTGTGTAAGGCGCACCGACATGCATGTGCGGAGCATCCGCTCACGCTCCTGTGGCCACCGGCTGCCCATCGGTGGTTCAAGACAGCATGACCCCCGCGTCGTTTCGTTCACTCGTGTGGCGCACATATGCGCGGCAAGGACGGCACGATCTGCCGTGGCGCTCGCCACAGCTAAAGATTCGCAAGGACGGCTCAGTTGATGCTTATCGCGTGCTGGTGTCTGAGATAATGCTGCAGCAGACGCAGGTCGACCGGGTTATTCCGCTCTACAAAAATTTCATCGGGCAATTTCCGACCGTGAAGAAGCTGGCGGACGCCCCGCTCTCAGCAGTAGTGAAAAATTGGCAAGGACTCGGGTATAATCGCCGGGCGAAAATGCTCCAGCAAGCTGCTCGACTAATAGCGGTAACCGGCATGTCGCGTGAAGTAGGAGCGCTTGAGCAGCTGCCCGGTATCGGTCCGTATACCGCCAGGGCGATAGCCGCGTTTGCTTTCAATGAAGACGTGCTTGTGGTGGAGACGAATATTCGTACCGCCATCATCCATCATTTTTTTGAGGAAGCAGAGAAAGTGTCCGATACCGAGATCGAGAAGATTCTAGAGAAAGTGTTGCCGAAAGGTCGTGCGCGAGAGTGGTATAGCGCGCTCATGGATTACGGAGCCTCGTTGAAACGCTTGGGTATTTCACATAATGCGCGAAGCACTACGCATGTGCGGCAGTCAGCTTTCGTAGGTTCGCTCCGCGAAGTGCGGGGAGCGGTGGTGCGGGAACTTACAAAAGGACCATGTTCGCTCCGCGACTGTCGAAAATTATTTAGCAGCTCGCGACAGGTACAGGTGAGAGAAGCACTTCGCGCCCTGTGTACTGAAGGGCTGGTCCGATGCGAGCGGGGGATGTACCGACTCGTCGAAGACTAACCTTAATGGGTCTTCGTGGGATGAAATTCTCGAACAAAAGAGACTGAGAACGCGCCTGCGACAATAATGAATCCACCCGTAAGCAGGAAGAGGAGTTGGTAGCTGCCGAAGAAAAGGATGATACCGGCCATAAGAGGTCCGAGAATATTTGCGAGTGGGGAGACCCCACGGAACACACTAACTGACACAATGTCTTTCTCTGACACACGACGGAAGAAATGTCCTTCGGTCATACTTTCGATCAATGCTGACCCGATACGGGTCGCGATCAGTACCAAGAGAATCGAGAGCGGGGAAGATTGTGACGTCAGGAGTCCGACTGTTGCGAGAGCTGCACCGGCAAGCAGGAATCCGATCAGCATCATTTTTTTATCACCAAGAATACGATCGGCAATCCAGCCTGCGGGATATTCGACGAGTATGTAAGGAACGAGCATAATCGAGAAGATCCAGCCGAGTGTCGACCACGGGATACCGAGCACGACCCGGAGGTAGACCGGGACATAGAGGGGTGCCCAAATGTAAAAAAGATAGAGAATGAGGTGGCCGAACGTGACTGCGGCGAGGTCGTGATTATGCCAGAGGTACTCGAGTGTCTGGCGAACATGCGATCGGTCGGGCGCGTCGCCTTTCGGGAGGAGTCGGACTACAAAAAGCACAATGAAGGGAACAAGCACTCCTGCCGCCATCAGAAAAACAGAGGCGTAATTATCAGACTTCGCCAGAAGGGAGCCGATAAGGAGCGGAGCAGCTAATGCGCCGAAGTTCCCGCCGGTGAGGAAGAATGTCCGGGCTCGTCCAGCCTCATTTCCTGCGCCAATAGTTGCTTCGAGCAAGAGATCGAGCTCATACATAAGGAGTGGTTGCATCGAGATAATAAGAATGACGCAGAAAGCACTCACGAGTGTATTGATAGTCTCTGCTGCTGCAAACAGTATGAGCATTTCAATAAGAACCAAGAACAGTACAAGCTTTTGTGAACCAAACTGCGCAACGAGCCGTGGAAAGTAGAGAAAGAGGATGAGCGACAGAACGCCACCAGCCGCAATGGCGAGGCCAATGGACGTAACGGGAATGAATCGCGAGAGGTAGGAGATGAGTGTATAGCTGACGAGCATTGCGGAGAGCGAGAGGAAAAAGTTCCCAAGGGAGATGATGATACGCGGTCGCATAGTGAGTAGAGCGTAGCATATTGTTGGCGCGCCGCTCAATTAAATGGGGTAGAATATTCCTATGACAGGACTCCCATCTGCAGAAGCCGCACGGCTTTTTACGTTATACGGACCGAACGAGATTACCGAGAAGCGTGTGAGTGAGTTTGCGAAGCTGCTGCGGGCACTCCGATCCCCGGCTTCGCTAATGCTTCTTGTGGCAGCCGTGCTGTCGTTTAGCATCCATCGACAGTTTGATGGGTCATTTATACTGACACTTCTTTTGCTAAATGTAGGGATGGGATTGTGGCATGGGCATAAAGCGGATCGTGCGCTTGAGGCTCTACGTCTCCGTCTCTCGGTCGAGGCGCAGGTCATGCGGGACGGCGTACTGAAGACCATTCCATCGAGGGAGATTGTCCGTGGGGATGTTATTTCGTGCAGTGTCGGTGCTCTGGTGCCTGCCGATGCGCATATAGATACGTCAGTTAATCTTGAAATTAACGAAGCTGTCCTTACGGGAGAATCTTTGCCGAAAGAAAAGAAGCAAGGTGACCCCGCGTATTCTGGTTCAGTCGTGGTGACCGGTGCGTTTACCGGCACGGTTACCGCAACAGGGAATGAGGCTTTTTTCGGTAAGATCGCCTCGTCAGGGAAGGGAGGAAAGACGACCTCGCTTATGGAGCGTGA
>JAKAKH010000008.1 GCA_021824605.1 bacterium | reverse complement strand
TCCGAGCGACTCCTTGTTGATACTCTCAAGCTTGATCACGTTCTTCTCGACCGTTGCGGTAACATCGTCTGGAATCGTGAGGGGGACCGTATGAGAGAAACCGACTGACAGGACAATGTCCTTCCCCTTCAGTTCCACACGGAAACCGACACCTTCGAGAATGAGCTTCTTCACAAATGGGGTTTCGACACCCTGCACCATATTCTTCACGTGCGAAGCAAACGTTCCCGTAAGGGCTTTCGCAAGACGCGAATTATTCTTCGGCGCAATGGAAACATTGCTTCCCTCGACCGAAATATCGACCACTGGGTGCACACGCTTGGTAAGCGTACCTTTTGAACCTTTCACGGTCAAAATACCCTGGGCAACCGAGACGGCGGCCTTACCTGCTTGTGTTGGTTTTTTAGCGAGTCGACTCATAGTATTACCAAATTTCGAAGAGGTTCTCTCCGCCGACATGCGACTTGCGCGCCTCAGCATCAGAGACGATACCCATCGACGACGAGATAACGCGAACACCGGTACCTCCCTTCACTGCATGCGCCTCAGCTGAAGGCACATAGAGTCGGCGACCTGGCTTGCTGATACGCTTCACACCACGAAGCTTCGGCTGACCGTGCGCATCGTAAGCGAGTGTCGCAACGAACTCTTTCTGCACGTCAGAATCGCCTTTTGTCTTGACCTCAACGGCAGTAAGGAATCCGAGTTCCTTCAACTTCTTTGCAATAGCAAGGACATGCGAGGAATACGGCATCGACACCTCAGGCTTGCCGATACGAGCGGCATTCTGAAGACGGATGATGAAATCGCCGATGCGGTCAGTTACCATGATGCTTTCTTTACGCCGGGGATCTTCCCTTCGAGCACGAGCTCGCGGAACTGAATACGCGAAAGACCGAACGTACGCATATAACCACGGGAACGACCGGTAATTGCACAACGATTCTTCAGGCGCACCGGGGAGGAGTTTCTTGGGAGTTTCTGGAGGCCAGCGGAATCACCTGCAGCTTTGAGAGCTGCTCGCTTAGTTGCGTATTTAGCAACGAGTTTCGTCTTCTTGACGAGTCGTGCGAGTTGGGATTTCTTTGCCATAAAAAATAAAGCCCCGAAGAGCGTAGTCAGAGAATATCAGCGTTTTACGTCTGCGTCAACGACGAGCGGCATACCGATGAGACGGAAGAATGCCTCAGCTTCGGCCTTCGACTTGGCCGTCGTGACGATCGTGATAGCGAGCCCAAAGACGTCCTTCAGGTCCTCATCGCTCGTCTCAGGGAAAATAGTATTGTCTTTGATACCAATAGTGAAATTCCCCATATCATCGATCGATTTTGCTCCGAGCCCGCGGAAGTCACGGGTACGCGGCAGCGCAATATGAATGACCTTATCGATAAAGTCATACATCCGCGCGCCACGAAGCGTCACCTGCAGACCGACCGTATCACCCTCACGCACCTTGAACGACGCAATCGAGAGTCGTGCTGGTCGTGGCGATGCCTTCTGTCCAGTGATCTGCGCGAGACGATCGGAGATAAGTTCGATCTGCTTCTTGTCACGCTTCTTCCCCACACCGGTTGAAACGATGATTTTGCTGATACGCGGTCCCTGCATCGGACTCGTGTAGCCAAACTGCTCCGCAAGAGCGGTGTAAGCTGACTGCTGTTTCTGTTTAGTAATAGACATAATTATTTTTCGATACGCTGCACATTTGAAACATGAATCGGACGTGGGGTCTCTGCGATGTGTCCGACCTGTCCCGAACGACCTTTCACGTGTCGCTTCGCGATAGCAACTCCTTCAATAACCACTTTCTCTTCACGTGGAAGTGCGCGAACAATCACGCCGGTCTTCCCTTTCTCTTTTCCCGTAATCACTTTTACTGTGTCTCCTTTTTTTACGTGCATACCAAAAGTATTAGACGACATCTGCTGCGAGCGAAACAATCGAGTGCCAGCCGAGCTCCGAGAGTTCACGAGGCACAGGACCAAAGATACGGTTTCCTTTCGGACCCATCTCCTTACCCTGCTTCTCGATAAGCACGACGGCATTTTCATCAAAACGAACATACGATCCGTCCTTGCGACCGAAAGGCTTTACTTGGCGCACGACAATCGCACGGTAAATATCTTTCTTCTTGACGGCCTTGCGAGGCTCCGCAGTCTGGATCGAGACCACGACAGAATCGCCAATCTCTGCGTACCGGCGCTTGCTCCCGCCGAGCACCTTGAAGATGCGCGCGACCTTGCCGCCGGAGTTATCTGCAACTGACACAATGGATTGAGGTTGTAGCATATTAGTCGTTGTCAGTATCCGCTGCCACGGTCTTCGTAGTGTCGATAATGAAACTCTTCAGTTTCGAAATCGGGCGAGACGCAACGATCGTCACCGTGTCGCCGACCTTAACGGTATTCCCAGGATCGTGGGCAAGAAACTTCTTTGAGCGAACGAAGTACTTCTTGTACTTCGCGTTTTTCACGTACCGATCAACCTTAACCGTGGCCGTGTCTTTCATCGCCGTTTTAACAACGGTTCCGACGAATGATTGTGGGCGAGTAGTTTTTGTTTCCATAGGTTTATGCAGGTTTGTAGGCACGAGCGTGTTGTTCGGTGAGAACGCGAGCGACCGTAGCACGAAGCTTCTTCGGCGCATTGCTGTCCTTGGCACGCGATCCGGCTGCCGCAAATCGTTCCGTGCGCAACTGCGCGCGAGTTTCCACGAGCAGCGTTGCGAGCTCTTGATCAGTCTTCTTCGTCATTACTTCTTTTTTTGTCATACAAGTAGAAAAAAAGCAATTATTGGCGCGTCACGATCGTCGTCTTCACCGGCAATTTCATACCGGCCTGGCGCAAGTGCGCGCGAGCAATATCTTCACGAACACCATCCATCTCGAAGAGCACCCGTCCTGGGCGCACCTGAAACACGTAGTGCTTCGGATCACCTTTACCGCTACCCATACCCACCTCGGCTGGCTTTGCCGTCACTGGTCGGTCAGGGAAAATACGGATCCAGAGTTTCCCGGTCTTCGCCGTCGCTCGCGTAAGCACCTTACGTGCTGCCTCGATCTGATTGCTTGTCACGCGAGCTGGCGTGACAGCTTTCAGTCCAAACGAACCAAACACCACGCTCACGCCGCGAGTATCCGGTCGGCTGAGACGCTTCTCCGAGAGACGCTGCGTCTGCCACTTACGATGTTTTACTTTTTTAGGAAACAACATACAAATTTAATTAGCCACGCGACGACGCGGTCTCAGACGCGCTCCCCTGAGCTGGAAGGCGCACCGATGTCTTCTTGTCCTGGTACACATTCCCTCGGAAAATCCACACCTTGATGCCGATGACCCCGTACGGGAGGTAGGCCTGCTCGTGCGCAAAGTCGATATCGGCACGGAACGTCTGGAGCGGAATGCGACCTTTCTTCAATTCTTCCTTACGGCTCATTTCAGCTCCGCCAAGGCGGCCGGAGACAGCGATACGGACACCTTCGACTTCGCGCGCAGCGATGACTTTCTCAATCGTCTGCTTCATCACTCGGCGGAACGGCATACGCTTCTCAAGACCTTCAGCGATCATATACGCAACGACAGCAGCGTCTGTCTCAGGCTGACGAATCTCATTGATATCGAGCTTGAGGGTGCGGTGATCTGACGGGACAATTTTCGCAACAATGGCGGCGAGCTCCGTGCGAAGCTTGACCGAATTCTCTCCGGAACGACCGATGACGAGACCTGGGCGGGCTGTCGAGAGGATAACGCGAAGCTCATTTGCCGAGCGCTCAATCTCGATATTGCTCGTGTAGGTACCGCGAAGACGCTTGGTCAAGAAGCGACGAATCATCTCGTCGACTTTGATGTTTTCTCGATAGCTCTTGCTGTCAGCAGCGAACCAACGACTCTTCCAGTCTCGGATGACGCCGAGGCGGTGTGCGTAAGGATGTACAGTATGCGTCATAAAAATTAAGCAAGGGTCACGATAACTCGACTCTTCCGGCGGCGGATAGGTGCGGCACGACCCATAGCGCGCGGTCGGAATTTCTTCATCATGCCAGCACTCTCCACGATAATCTGCTTGACGAGCATATCGTCGGTATCTTTCCCTGCAGCCTTGGCATTCGCCACGGCGCTCTTGATGAGCTTCGCAACCGGCTCTCCGGCACGGCGGGGCAGGAACTCAAGCGCCGTCAGAGCAGCTCCGACTTTCTTGCCTTTCACGAGATCCGTCACAAGGCGGACCTTGCGTGGCGACTGATTGTAGCTTTTGAGTGTTGCGTGTGCCATACCTTATTTCTTCTTTGCGGGAGCTGGAGAAGCTTTTGCTGCCTTTGCGGCGGCAATTTCAGATGCCTGGCGCTTTGCCTCAAGCTCCTTCTGCATCTTACCGCCGTGACGGACGAACTTCTTCGTCGGCGAGAACTCGCCCAAACGGTGCCCCACCATCTCCTCTGAGACCGTGAATTCCACATGGGTCTTGCCGTTATGGACACCGAACGAGAAACCGACCATTTCTGGGCTGATTTGGCTGCGGCGTGCCCATGTCTTTATCACCCCAGCAGTAGCTGGTTTCTTGTCGAGGATCTTCTTCAGGAGCTTAGCGTCCACAAAGGGTCCTTTCTTGAGTGAGCGTGACATAAAAAGTAATGAAAAGCCCGCGCAGCGGGATACTGCCAAGATACAGTAACGACGCAAAATCGTCAAACTTTTCTGGTCGTGCGGCATCTCTGCTACACTAAAGGGACTATGCAGAAAAAGATTTTAGTTGGTGCTATTGCTAGTCTTGCTATTTTCGGTGCAATCGCCCTCTTCGCCATGAAGACTCCCTTCTCTGCGAAAGCTCCTGGCACTCCTGCCCCTACCCTTTCCGGAAGCGACTATGTCGAGCATGCCCCGTACTACGATATTACGGCCAATTACGCCTCAAGCACCCCCCTGCTTGCGAGCGCAGGGACTGCTGCGGATGCGGCCGCAGTGGCACTGATGCGGAAGTTTGTCAGCGATACAATTGCTCAATTTAAGACTGATGGTACTTTTACGAACCTCACTCCGAGCGACGTTCAAATGAGAGGTCTTACGGGAGGCCGCAAGGAAAAGCTTGAGATTGTCTACCTCATCGGATCCTCTTCGCATACCATTTCTTACATCTTCACCATTTACGAGGACACCCTTGGCGCGCACGGGAATACCTTCTTTAAGACCTTCACGTTCGACACCACTACTGGCGCTCCTCTCGCGCTCGAGGACGTCTTCACGCCAGGAGCACCCTATCTCTCGACACTCTCTCAGGTGAGCCGCGCGAAACTCCCCGGCGTCATTGGGCAGTATGCTGATATTCATTTCATCCAAAACGGGACTGGGCCCGAGGATAATAATTTTGAGAATTTCTTCTTCGATAATCGAGATTTCGTTATTCTCTTCGCTCCCTACGCTGTTGCGCCGTATGCTGCGGGCCCCGAGACACTCCGTATCCCTGTTTCTGAACTCGTGAGTATCCTGAAACCGGAGTATCCGTAAAAACAAAACACCCGTCACGAGTGTGACGGGTGTTTTGTTTTGTGTGAAATTAGCCCTTGCGCTTCTTGCCGACCTTGCGACGGGAGACGATAAAGACATTTGAGTACTTCTTCGGTGTGCGAGTCTTCTGACCCTTGCCAGACGGCTTGCCCCACTTCGTCTTCGCGCGACGGAGCCCGCGACCCTGACGTCCTTCACCGCCGCCGTGTGGGTGGTCAACTGGGTTCATCGCCGTACCACGA
>JAKAKH010000045.1 GCA_021824605.1 bacterium | reverse complement strand
CTAATGGGTTCCGTACCCATTCGGGACGGCGTGCGCATACGAATAGTGCCCCGATGCATCAGTACCCTGCTGCATCAAGACTTCGTAATTTCCCCAAATTGAGTAGCCGCCAGCCTTCCAGTAGGGGCTGTTTTCTCCTTGTGAACCGACCCAGATAATCTTATCGTGTTCTGTCGTGCCCGAGCCTCCCGGCACATTGCCGTTCCACTCGTTATCGACCCATGCCCCAAGGCAGTATGTCGGATCATCGTATCCATTCGCGTTGCAGTTATCCCACTGCGCGTTCCACTTCATCACGAGATGGTCATTGGCATAGGTTGGATCACCCCACACCGTACCATCGAGAACCTTATCAACACCGTCGGCAGGTCCCGAGAAGATTCGTGCCGAGTAGTTATACCCAAACTCGTTGAAACCACCCGCTGCAAAGGCAGTTGTGGCCATTCCGCCAAGCAAGAGTGCGCTCGCCCCAATCCCAAGCATCGCTTTCCTGATATGTATCATGGTCTTTTATGTAATCTGGTAACAGACCTTATTGTACACCCGGTGTCAAAAGACAATATGAAGAGAACAAGTCTGCGACTTTCGCCGCAGACTTGTTCAGGATTCACTTTGTGGACCGTACAGAATCCGGTCACGCGTCACTAAGCTCGCAGACTCGCTAAGTACGCTCGACCCCGGCTCGCCATGCTCGCAAGCTCGCATAAGGCTCCGCCTTTCGAATCCTGACGTAAAGCTCCGCTTTACGTACGGTCCAAAATTGAAAACTCCCTTGCGGGAGTTCAATTTGTGGACCGTACAGGATTCGAACCTGCGACCCCCTCATTGCAAATGAGGTGCTCTACCAACTGAGCTAACGGCCCAAACCAAACAGTTAAGAGAATAGCATATTATTTTTCTATCGCCATTCCCTGTTCCCCACTCTACCATTTCCCGCTCAAGATTTGAAGTCGGATCGCCCACTCTCCTTATCGCTTCAGTGCAAGGTTGAGCAAGTGTGTAAAGAAATCCGGGAGCGGGATCCCCACTGCGGCGAGCGCTTTTGGCATTAGAGATGCGTCCCCAAGCCCTGGCAAGGTATTAGTCTCAAGATAGTAGATACCCTTCGAAGTCACGATAAAGTCGCTTCGCGAATAGTGCTTCAGTCCGAGCGCATGATGCATTTTCTTCGCCAGAAGCTGTAATTCTTCATTGGCCACCCGGGAGAAATTACCTGGGCAGACTTCGCGAGTCGCCCCTGAATATTTCGCCGTATACGAGAAAAAATCATCTGCTGGCGGGATAATCTCGATGGGTGGGAGAGAGTATACTTCTTCGCCCCGCAGACGCTCGATCACTCCGACGGTCGCTTCCTTACCGCGAATGTACTCCTCGACAAGGACACTTGCAGCACCTTGCGCAAAAAGTTCTTGCACTGTAGCCAAGACTGCTGCATAGCCGCCCACAATCGAAATGCCGACTGAGGAGCCCCATCCGATTGGCTTCACCACTACGGGCTGATGGAAAGAACGAATAATCTCATGCACCAGGGGCTCGCTCTCCTCGAGCTTCCCGATGTGCTGGAATGCAGGTGTCAGTACCCCTATCTCCTGTGCCCGCACTTTTGTCATAAGCTTGTGCATCGCAAGATAAGAACCAAATGAATCTGTGCCCGTATACGGGACACCGAAACGCTCAAGCGTCTTTTGCACTCCGCCATCTTCACCATACTCGCCATGGAGACCTATCAGGGCAACATCGATCTGTCGCGCAACGCGTTCAGGAGTCGACACTCGCCCACGATCGTGCCACTGCCCCTTTCGATCGATGTAAATGTCGCGCGCGATAAACCGATCCCCGGGAAGATTTTTGAGCATAGTAGCGCCAGTTGCGAGTGACACCTCATGCTCTCGCGATGGCCCACCCCGCAAAACACCGACGATAGTTTGCATGCTGTACAGTATAACAAAAAGAAATGCTGCTCTCAGTGAGCAGCATTTCGCACAATGTGACAGATCACCAACTGCGGAAAAGCGTGCGCTCCCGAGATGCTGAAGCGAGACTGTCGGAAGCATGGACGGTGTTGAACGGTCCACCGACACTGCGGAAGTCGTGTCGGATGGTTCCGGGAGCCGCCTTGCTTGGATCCGTCGCTCCATTCATGTTGCGAACCAGCTGTACGGCATTCTCGCCTTCGAGAAAGAGCACTTCGATAGGCCCGCTAGTCATCGCCAAGACGAGCGCCGCAAAGTAGAAACGGCCCTTATGCTCGGCATAGAACTGCTTCGCTTCATCTGCAGTCATCCTATACGTCCCGCGAGCAGACACACGCAGACCTGCAGCGACGTAGCGATTAATGATCGATTCGGTAAAGCCCATGGCAACGGCATCCGGCTTGATAAGAACGACTGTCATCTCCATCACTGACCTCCATCAGGAACTTGGGAGTATGCCCGGTGCCCATACTACTCGTTCACGCCCCCGCGTCAATCTATGCCGTTCGCAAGCTTTTTGATCGAGCGTAGCGGTGCCGCGCAAGGGAGAAACGATGCGCTTCACTATTTGCTAAAACGACTTCCGCTTCCGACACGCCAGCAGTGCGCGCACCGATGATTTCGCGTGGGCGATGCCGTTCATCTTTCACGACGGCCATGACCGGAATGGCAATTCCTGCTTCGGCCAAGAGACTCTCTGCTGCTTTTTTCTGAGTTTTCCCGCCATCCACGACAATCGCCTGTGGCAGCGGCCATTCAGGATGTCCGAGTCGTCGTGAGAGCACTTCTCGCAGCGAGGCGATGTCATCATTCTTCTGTACCCCACGGATGCGGAAGGTACGGTACCCTTTCTTCTGAGGCACACCACCTTCGAGCACAACCATCACCCCGATCGCATTAGTGCCGGAGAGATGTGCAGTATCGTACGCTTCAATCCTGAACGCCGAGTCGAGATGCTGAGTCTGTGGCAAAAGATTTTCGTCTTTAATAAGTGACACGTCTTGGATATGATCGAGTGCGAAAAGCTCGCGACGCGCCTGCGCAGCATCCTCGAACCGTTCTTCTGCTGCAGCTCTCTGCATCTCTCTTTCTATCATCGTACGCAGCTTTTTCCCTTGCCCGCTAAGGAAAAGCATCACGTGTCGTATGGTACGGCGATACTCTTTTGTATCAAAAATCTTTGGATACTGTCTGATCTGCGTATTGAACTCTATATGTGCCGCATGGTGTCGACTCTTCGTCCCAACCGGTTTGGGAGTGTCAAAGAATGGAAAAATGCGCCGGATAAGCCGCAGCCCTTCACGCAGCTGCGCCCCCGACGGAAACGGACCGTAGTGCACCTTAATCTTCTGTCTGTCAGAGATCTGCTTCGTTTTGAAATCGATATCTTTCCCGCGCACCGCAAGTACGCGCGGAATATCTTCTTGTGTAATAACCGCATAGAGAAAAGATTTATCATCTTTCCCTTCAGTATTCGCCAGAGGATGATATTTCTTAATGAGTGCGGCTTCTCGCACGAGTGCCTCAAGGACAGTCGGTGTCGGTTCATGCGCAACGCGATCCGCTTTCGTCACCATATCGACAATGCGCGGTCCGCGCGTGGCAATCAGATCATCATCGAAATAGGAGCGTACCCGATCCCGAAGGCTCGTTGCTTTCCCGACGTAGAGAACCGTTCTTCCTTTCTTGAAGAGGTAGACACCGGGAACGTCCGGTAATTTGTACTTAGCGAGATCGTTTCGTTGCATGGCGACGGAAGGCTTTCGCAAGATACTCGCCCGTATGCGAACCTTTCGCATCGGCCACTTCCTCAGGCGTACCTTTCGCGACCACTTTTCCGCCCCCTGATCCGCCTTCAGGCCCAAAATCAATCAGGTAGTCAGCACTCTTAATCATATCGAGGTTGTGCTCAATCACGACCACCGTATTCCCCCGCGCTACAAGCTCCTGCAAAATCTCGATAAGTTTCCGCACATCTTCGTAGTGGAGACCAACCGTCGGCTCGTCGAGCAGGTAGAGCGTCTTCATTGGCATCGAACGGTACAGTTCGCTCGCGATCTTCACGCGCTGTGCCTCGCCACCGGAGAGCGTCGTCGCACTCTGTCCGAGCGTCAGATACTCGAGTCCGGTCTCGTTCAGAGACTGGAGACGTTCAGCAATCGCGGGAATATCATTGAAAAACTTCTCCGCTTCTTCAATCGTCATTTGCAGCACGTCGTGGATCGTCTTCCCACGATACGTTACTTCCAGTGTTTCTTTCATAAACCGTTTCCCTTCACAGATGTCGCAGGTCACATAGACTGTGGGCAAGAAGTGCATCTCGACAGCAATAGAGCCGTTCCCCTGGCACGCCTCGCAGCGCCCACCCGCAACGTTGAAGGAGAATCGTCCTGGCTTCCATCCGCGCGCTCGTGCCTCACTTGTCGCAGCAAAAAGGTCGCGGATGTAGGTAAACGCACCGGTATAGGTTGCCGGATTACTGCGCGGCGTGCGGCCGATAGGCGACTGATCAATGAGTACGGCCCGCCCGATGTATTCGGTACCGGTCAGCGACGCGACATGCTCAAGTTTCGCTTCACGTTTTGCAAAACGTTTTGCTACATTGCGGTGCAGAATGTCGTAGAGGAACGTAGACTTCCCGCTCCCCGACACCCCCGTAATGCAGACGAGTTTCCCAAGTGGAATATCCACGTTCTGATTCACGAGATTGTGAAGCGTCGCACCACGCACTTTGATGGAACCTTTCTCGCTCGTTCGACGCTCCTCGGGAAGCGCAATTTCTTTTTCTTGGCGCAAATACGAGAGCGTGACTGAACCACTTTCGTTTTCTTTCGCCGTGAGCAAGTCATCGAGCCAGCCCGAGACGACGACAGTACCGCCGTGCACACCGGCGCCTGGACCAATATCAACGAGATAGTCGGCTGAGTAGATCGTATCCTCGTCGTGCTCGACAACGATAATAGTGTTCCCCAGCTCTTTCAGCGTGAGGAGTGTCTGAATAAGGCGGTCGTTGTCACGCTGATGGAGTCCGATAGTCGGCTCGTCGAGCACATAGAGCGCCCCGGTCAGCCCACTCCCGAGCTGCGACGCGAGACGAATACGCTGCGCCTCACCACCGGAGAGAGTCGCTGCTGAACGATTCAACGTGAGATACTCAAGGCCGACGTTCAACATAAAGGTCAGGCGACTGTCGATCTCTTTCAAAATGGGCGCCGCAATATCTCTCTTCATCTCTGAAAGATCGATCGTATCGACAAACTGTTTTGCTTCCTGGATCGACATACTCGTGAAGTCGACAATACTCTTTCCAAGCGTCGTATCCTTCCTACTCTTTAAGAAAACACGAAGTGCTTCAGGACGGAGCCGTTTCCCTTCACAGACAGGACATACCTCCTCTGAGAAAAGTGAGGCCGTACCAAGCCCATTACACGAGGGACAGGCACCATAGGGCGAATTAAACGAGAAGAGTCGCGGTTCAACTTCAGGGAATGAAGCGCCGTCGTCAGGACAAATAAACTTTGACGACAATGTTTCTAGGGTGCCGTCAGCGTGTTGGATCTTCACTAGACCATCCGCCTGCTTCAAAGCGAGTTCAAGCGCCTCAGAGAGACGCTCGCGAGCTGCCGCAGTGGAACGCGCAAATTCTGAAACGAAAATGGAATCAACTACCGCATCAATACTGTGCTGCTTGTTCCGATCGAGCACGATCTTCTCACGGAGTGAGTGTGGTTTCCCATCGATAACGACTTTTTCGTACCCTTTCCCAAGGAGATCGTAAAGCAACTGATAGTATTCCCCCTTC
>JAKAKH010000022.1 GCA_021824605.1 bacterium | reverse complement strand
TGATTTTGGCGAAATATCTGTCCAGGCGGTATGTCGAGATCAGCGATTTCCGGCACATTCTTGTTTCCGGTGCGTATACGTTTCTGCTGGCGCTCCTTATTCTCGTGGAGCCAGATATGGGGAATACCATTATCTTTTTTTCATTGTGGCTCGGCATCATGCTCGTGTCAGGTATTTCAAAGAAGCATCTCGCGATCCTCGGTCTTCTGGGTATTGTCGCAGCGTCTATCCTCTGGTTTGGTGGGTTGAAATCGTATCAGCGAACACGCATCATTTCGTTTTTAAATCCGGCAAGTGATATTCATGGTTCAAGCTATAACGCCTACCAAGCGAAAATAGCTGTGGGGAGTGGAGAATTGTTCGGAAAGGGTATCGGCTATGGCACACAGAGTAAACTTCGTTTCCTTCCCGAATATCAAACCGACTTCATCTTCGCCGCGTTTGCGGAGGAGTGGGGGTTTGTTGGGGTGGTGCTCTTACTTTCGGTCTATGCGCTGCTTTTCCTACGGCTGGCACAGATTGCGCGTGAGTCGGCAACCAATTTCGACGCTTTCTTCACGCTCGGGGTCCTTATCCTTTTTGCGTCACACGTGGCGATTCATGCCGGTATTAGTCTCGGCCTTCTCCCGGTGACAGGCCAGACGATTCCTTTTATGAGTTCGGGCGGTTCGCACTTAGTGCTTGAGTTTGGGTTACTTGGGGTCGTCACATCGCTCGCACATTTCAGTCGAGGTGCTGTTCGTGATACGGGTGCGAACGAATATCTGGGTGGCTAACGATACAGCGTAGTGGTCTGTTCAATCATGTGTTCGAGCGAAAATTCGCTCATGTCTTTTGCGTCGAGTATTTCGCCCACACCGCCGACACGATTGGCAACAATAGGAATACCGGCAGCTTTCGCCTCAAGGAGAACATAAGGCAATCCTTCTTTCAGAGAGGGGAGCGCGAAGACATCGAACCCTTTCAGTACTTCAGGCGCGGTGAGGAATCCGAAAAGCTTCACTCGCCCCTCGAGACCGTATTCTTTAATCTTTGCTTCAAGTCGCGCGCGTTCCTCGCCTTCGCCGACGATGGCGACGTAGAGACTGGGGTCATCTTTGGCTTGCTCGACGAGAGCAATCTGATTTTTATTGCGGGTGAGCTCACCAATCGTTCCGGTGATGCGTACTCCAGGAGGAAAAGCTGCTCGAATTTTTTCTCCCGAGGCAAGCGGGGCGTGGACAGCAATGCCATTATAAATACGTACCATTTTGTGTCCGACTCCGAGCATCTTCTGTCCGATGCGGAGGTCATAGTCTGAGACAACAATGACCGTGTGAGACAAGAGGGCAGTCACCCAAGAGAGAAGATAGATGCAGATGCGGCTCACGGGATTGCGCTTTTCTTCAAAAGGCCAGCCGTGGGCGGTAAAGATAATACGCGGCACGCGAGCGATGCGAGCGGCGAGGGCTCCCAACCCTGCAGCTTTCGAAGAGTTGAGGTGTACGATGTCGGGTCGTTCCGTGCGGAAGAGCCGCCAGAGTTCAAAGAAGCTTTTGAGGTCGGCAATGATAGATACGTCGCGCTGCAGAGCGGTTATCGGGTAGGTGCGAATACCCGCATGTTTGAGTTCCTCAGCGAGTCGTCCGGGCTGCCCGAAGGCTACCTGCACCTCAAATTCGTCTTTCGGCAGGGCGGTCGCAAGGTCGTAGACATACCGCTGCGCGCCACCCCAGTTTGACTTGGTAATGACGAAGAGTAGGCGCCGACGCGAAGGGGAGTCCATAGGAGCAACTGTACAATATATTTCTACGTTATAGTATCCATAGCTATGGTATTCGATCGTCGCGAAACGCTCATTCTCCTTATTGGGGATTTTCTTATATTAATCGCATCCCTGTGGACCGCGCTTCTTCTTCGGAACCTGTCATTCCCGGCAACAAGTTACTTCCAGACGAACCTCATTCCATTTCTCCCGATCTTTCTTCTCTCGATTGTTGTCTTCTATATTGCAGGTCTCTATGAGAAACAGACCCGGCCGATACGGCGCTTGATGGGCATGCGCATCTTCGGTGCACAAGCAGCAACAGTTGCTATGGCATCAATTCTCTTTTTTGTGTTGCCGTTCTCAATCGCGCCGAAGACTATTTTGGTACTGTATCTCATCGTGTCGGTAGCTGCAGAAAGCGCGTGGCGTTTCTATCGTATGAATCGCGAGAAGACAGAAGAGAATCGTGTCCCGGCATTGTTTGTCGGAACAGGACTTGCTCACCAAGAGCTTGTTGAGGAAATAAAGAACAACGACTGGTATCTTATTCGGTGTATCTCGCAGATAGATACGTGTGCCGCGACAGAAGAGAGTCTCGTGGCGAGTATCACCGCAGGGATCAACG
Organism: bacterium; assembly: GCA_021824605.1. Lineage (GTDB taxonomy): Bacteria > Patescibacteriota > Minisyncoccia > Phycocordibacterales > Phycocordibacteraceae > C7867-001. Next base: position 3,440 of record JAKAKH010000022.1, on the reverse strand, counting down.
AGGGTGCGCGCGTGATTGTACTCGACACAGCAAATGCGATGCTGATGCAGGCGCTCGTGAAGAGCCGCGCTCTCGTTATGGCACACACGGTGACCATTAAGGATGCAGCACTCCTGTACGAAGAAATATTTGATCGTGTTTCTCTCGAGAGTGTGCCAATGGCGTCACTCTTCGAGTCGCTCTCAAAGCAGCATCAATTGTATGATGGTCTGAAACGAGTTTTCGACATCGTGCTCGCGCTGTGCGGGTCAGTTATCGCTATTCCGATTGTGACTCTCGCGGCGCTCGCACTCCTCCTCGAAAGCGGTATGCCTTTTTTCCGACACGAGCGTATTGGTAAGGGAGGACAGCATTTTTCGATTTTGAAATTACGTTCGATGCTCCTGAATGATCATGGTGATCCTGAGCTGCAGAGGAAGAACCGCGTCACGCCGATCGGACGGCTGATTCGAAAGACGCGTATCGATGAGCTGCCGCAACTCTGGAATGTCCTTACCGGCGATTTGTCGTTTATTGGTCCGCGCCCAGAACTTCCGAAAATTGCCGAGGTCTACGAGCAGGAGATCCCGCAGTACTGGATGCGGCACTTGATTACGCCGGGGCTTTCTGGCTGGGCGCAGATTCATGACTATGACGCGCCGCGCGGCCCTGCGGATGTTGTTCGTACGCGGCGCAAACTTGCCTACGATCTCTATTACTTGAAACATCGTTCGTTCAGTCTCGATGTGGCTATTGCCGTGAAAACGATTCGGGCACTACTCTCACTTTCTGGGACATGATACTCGACGGTCGTTCTCTCGCAGCCGAAGTTCTTGCGCGCACGAAAGCGCGCTCGGTACTCCTCGACCACGCCCCTCGGGTACTGGTGCTCTCTGCAAACGAAACGCCAGCGACTCTGTCGTATCTCAAGATTAAAGAGAAGCGTGCAAGTGATGCGGGATGTGTGCTTGAACGCAAGCGATTTCCCGAGGACGCTCCCACGGAAGAACTTGTGGCGGCGATAAGAAACTCGACAGCCGATGTGGTATTGGTACAACTCCCTCTGTCGAGTGACCGTATAGCACGAGACGTATGCGATGCTATTCCTCTTGAAAAAGATGCGGATGTGCTTTCGGCAGCTGCACGAGAGAAATTTGAAAAAGGTGAGAGTGGGGCACTGTTGCCGCCGGTGGTCGCTGCAGTGCGGGAGATTTTTGAGCACCACAACATCGCAGTGAAAGGGAAGAGGGCAGTCGTTATTGGTGCAGGGTTTCTTGTCGGAGGGCCCTGTGCGACCTGGCTCAGACAGCAGGGCGCGGTGGTCGAGTGCGTGACGAGCGACTCGGGGAATGTGCACGAAGCACTTGCAACCGCAGACATACTTATTTCGGGAGCAGGATCACCACACCTTATTCAGCCAGCTATGCTACAGCAGGGAGTGGTACTTATCGATGCTGGAACGTCGGAATCGAATGGAGAAATTGTCGGTGATGCTGATCCGGCCTGCGCTGAAAAATGTTCGCTCTTCACGCCCGTCCCAGGTGGCATGGGTCCTCTCGCGGTCGCGTGCCTCTTCGAGAATGTGGTCACTCTCAAAGAGGGTGCGAAAAAAGTGCAATAAATACGCGGTTGGCGCAAGACTTCGCTTTTTTAATATTTGGTCTATACTCTGGCTATGTCTCGTTTCCGAGTGTCTGCGGCTATAGCCCTCGTTGCAGGGTTTTTACTTATCTACTTTGTGTGGGCGACTGAAGCCAATCCGGGAAGCTCGTATCGCTTCAAGCTTGGTCTCGATCTCGCAGGTGGTACGGAACTTGTCTATAAGGCTGATATGAGCCAGACACCGGCTGCCGAGCGAAGTGATGCACTCTCGGCACTCCAGGGTGTTGTAGAGCGACGAGTGAATCTCTTCGGGGTGGCTGAGCCGCTCGTGCAGACTGAGCAGGCGAGTGCGCTCTCCGGTACGACCGAGGATCGTCTCATTGTTGATTTGCCAGGCGTGACTGACATCAAGGCAGCAGTCGCGGCGCTTGGACAGACGCCGACGCTTGAGTTTCGACTCGCAACCACCACCACTGTCGGTACGACAACGGAAACAGTCTATGCGCCAACCGGATTGACTGGTCGCTACCTCTCAAGCGCCACGCTTGGCTTTGGTTCAGGCGCAACTTCAGGACTCTCTGCTCCGCAGGTGATTCTCAATTTCAATAGTGACGGGGCGAAGTTGTTTGAGAAAATCACACGAGAAAACGTCGGTCGTCAGCTCGCTATCTTCCTCGACGGGCAGCCTATTTCTTCCCCAGTGATTCAAGAAGCAATTCCAGGAGGACAGGCAACTATCACGGGACATTTCACTGCCACAGAGGCACGCGACTTGGTACGCAATTTGAATTTCGGTGCGCTCCCGGTGCCAATCTCACTTGAGAGTAGTTCGGCAGTCGGTCCAACACTCGGTTCCGTTGCTATTTCAGCAGGCGTGATGGCCGGCATCATCGGCTTCGCAATCGTCGCACTCTTTATGATCGCGTGGTATCGCCTCCCAGGGATGATCGCGACTCTCGCTTTGGTTGAGTACCTTGCCTTCATGCTTGCAGTTATCAAAGTGATCCCAGTTACCCTCACGGCCTCAGGCATCGCAGGACTTATTATATCGGTGGGTATGGCAGTGGATGCGAACGTGCTTATCTTCGAGCGCACGAAGGAAGAGTTGCGTGAAGGAAAGGGAGCTCGCGAAGCGGTGCACATCGGTTTCTCGCGTGCTTGGACCGCTATTCGCGACGGTCACCTTACGATGATTATTTCCGGCGTCATTCTCTTCTGGCTCGGTACGTCGATCGTGCAGGGCTTCGCACTGGTGTTCGTACTCGGCGTGCTCGCTTCCTTCGTCTCAGCCGTCACGCTTTCTCGTGTCTTCTTGCTCGCCATTGTGCCGGAACACAAGGAAGGGGTGTGGAAGTTCCTTATGGGCTCGGGCATCCATAACGCATAATTTATGTATATCATCCGTCATCGCGCGCTCTTCTTCTGGATCACCGGGATCATTCTCGTTGCGGCGGTCGGCGCCATCACGCTCTACGGTCTCCCGCTCGGTATCGATTTCACGGGCGGCACCCTGATGCAGGTGAACTATCCGAACGGTCGTCCTGCCCTCTCAACCATCCAATCTGAGCTCGCGCCGATTCCGCTCGGAGCGGTGTCAGTTCGTGCCTCGGGAGATACGGCAGTCGCACTCCGTATGCGGACGCTCTCACAGGCAGAACACGACGCAATACTTACTGCGCTCTCCGCTTCTGCATCGACAACGGAACTCGCCTACACGAGCGTCGGTCCTGCGCTCGGAAGTCAGTTCACCAATAAAGCACTCTGGGCAATTTTCGCGGTGGTGCTTGTCATCGTGCTCTATATCGCGTTTGCGTTTCGTAAGGTATCACGCCCCGTCCCTGGTTGGGGCTACGGTATTA
>JAKAKH010000049.1 GCA_021824605.1 bacterium | reverse complement strand
ACGGGCTTTGCCACCGGTGGTGCCACGAAAAACCTCTCAGGTGTCCCGGTCACTCCTTTGACCACCTCTTCATATCAGCTCGTCTGTACCGGTCCTGGCGGTTCCTCTTCTCCTGCAATCGCGACGGTCACCGTGAATCAACCGCAGGCCACCATCACCGCTTCTGAAAACCGTGTCCGTGCCGGCAGTACCGTCAATATCAGTTGGACCTCCTCTGGCGTCCAGACCTGCGAGGTGACGAAGAACGGTGTCCACTTCGCCTCGGGAACCACCAATGCCGGCATTCCTGACACCATTACAGGACAAACCACTTACGTCCTCACCTGCACCACAAAAGGGAACCCGGTCTCGAACTCAACTCTTGTGAATGTGGTGCCGACTTTCCAAAATTACTAAACCTGTGCTATCATCGCCCCTATGAAACAAGGGATTCACCCAGAGGCATACCGGCAGGTCATATTCGAGGATATGGCCTCGGGCGCACGCTTTCTTATCGGTTCTGCTGTCCGCACGACCGAGACTGACGTCTGGAAGGAGGATGGTAAGGAGTACCCGAAGCTTGTGGTAGAAATCTCCTCACAATCGCATCCTTTCTATACCGGGGAAGAGCGTACGCTCGACAAGGCGGGTCGCGTGGAGCGTTTCAAACAACGCGCTGCAAAGAAGCAATAACGTACCCGAAAAAACGCTCACGATTCGTGAGCGTTTTTTCGGGTAGTTCGCGTATACTAGACCCATGGACTACTCGCCTGAATTCAAAAAGAATTTTGCTACCGCGTATCTCGCGGAAGAGTATGAGCGTCTCGAACGGGAAGCGGCTGATGCGCTCGATGCCGCGGGCACCGATCCTGAACTCCGGTCTATGGCGCAAGAAGATGAGACGCGTATTCGTGCGCGCCAGGCAGATATTCTGAAAGAGATTGAGCTCATTCTCGCGAAGGAAAAGGAGCAAGAAGATACGGCCGAGCCGCTGTCGGTCGTGATGGAGCTCCGTGCGGGTGCGGGTGGTGATGAGGCCTCTATTTTCGCGCACGAGCTCCGAGATATGTATGAGAAATACGCTGAGTCGCAAGGATGGAAGACTCGTGCAATTGATGACCTCACCCTTGAGGTGAGTGGCAGCGGGGTGTACGAAGCGCTCCGGTATGAGACGGGGGTGCATCGGGTGCAGCGCGTCCCGCTCACGGAGAAGTCAGGTCGTATTCATACGTCAACTGCGTCAGTGGCGGTATTGCCGATTCGTGCGAAGCCAACTTTTGAAATAAAACCGGAGGATATTGAGATGGAATTCTCGCGGAGTGGCGGTGCGGGAGGACAGAACGTGAACAAGGTCGAAACGGCCGTGCGACTCATCCATAAGCCGACGGGCATCGACGTCCGCTCCTCCTCGGAGCGCAGCCAGCTTGGTAACCGAGAGAAAGCGATGCAGATTCTCGTGGCGAAACTCGAATTTATGCATGAAGAAGAAGAAGCGAAGAAACACGCCGCCGAGCGAAAGTCTCAAATCGGCACGGGTGACCGCTCAGAGAAGATTCGTACCTATAATGTCCTCCAAGATCGGATCACCGACCACCGACTGAAAGAATCGTGGCACAATCTGCCGAAGATTATGGGGGGCGACCTGGGAACTATCGTAGAGGCCCTCCAGACCGCTTCTCGCGAAGGGTAATCGGCCAGCCCGCTTGCGTATTGGCTCTGGTTCAGGTACAGTAGCAGGAAATGACCGCAATAAAAGACACGGCAGAATTGAAGCGCCTCTTCGATACGGGGGCGCATTTCGCACAGGTGAAGGCACGTCGCCATCCGTCGATGAAGCCTTTCCTCGTAGGGACGAAGGGTCGCCAGGAGATTATTGACCTCGAGAAGACGTCCGGGCAGATTGATGCCGCGAAGGCGGTTATGATGACCTTGGCGAAGGAAGGGAAGACGGTCCTCTTTGTTGGCGGGAAAGTCGAGACGGCAGCTCTGGTGAAGAAGGCCGCACAGGATATGGGTGCTCCGTATGTCGCTACACGATGGCTCGGCGGTACGATTTCAAATTGGCCAGAGATCAAGAAGCGTGTTGATCGACTTGCTGAGCTTGTCGATACTTCGGCGTCTGGTGCAATGGCGAAGCAGCACACCAAGCTCGAGCTCGTGAAGATGGATCGTGAGAAGAAGCGCCTCTCGGAGCGGCTCGATGGCATCACGACGCTCACGAAGCGTCCCGACGCACTTCTCGTTGTCGATACGAAGCACGAGAAGTATGCGGTCAAGGAGGCGAATGAAGCGGGCATTCCGATTATCGCGCTTATGAGCTCGGACTGTAACCTCAAAGAGGTTGCCTATCCGATCGTCGCGAACGATGCGTCACGCGAGACTGTCCGCATGATCTTGACCGATCTTGTCGAAGCCTTTAAGAAAGGCCAGACCGCATAAAGTCGACAGCCGTTTACCCGATGTTTTTACTCGGGTGGTACTATTATCTCGAGCAGGTTACTATATTTACACTATGGACATTACGACTAACAGCATCAAGGAATTGCGTGATCTGACCGGTGTGTCAGTGATGCAGTGCAAGAAAGCGCTCGAAGAAGCGGGGGGCGACCTTGCGAAAGCAGAGGTCATTCTCAAGAAGCACTCCGCTGCGTCTGCAGAGAAGAAGGCAGACCGCTCGCTTGCGGCTGGCGCGATAGGGAGTTATGTGCACGATGGTGCGGTTGGCGCGATGGTACTCCTCTCGTGCGAGACTGACTTTGTCGCGAAGAATCCAGAGTTTGTTGCCCTTGCGCGCGAGCTCGCGATGCAAGTTGCCGCAACAAATCCGACCTATACCAGCACGGATGACGTACCTGAAGAGGCGAAAGCGACGGCGACAGCTGTCTTTGAAAAAGAGGTCGCGGATAAGCCAGAAGCGATGCGTGCCAAGATTCTTGAAGGGAAGCTCGCAAGTTACTTCCAGGATCAGGTACTGCTCGAACAGCCGTTTATTAAAGAGGAGAATAAAAAAGTTCGCGACTTGCTGAACGAGGCAACGCAGAAGTTCGGAGAGCGTGTCGAAGTCAGTCGCTTTGCGCGCATCTCGACGCGCGCATAACTGTGGCGTACCTCATTCTTGTCTGCATAACGCTCGTGGTTCTTGGCGGATTTCTCGCCCTCGTGCAGTATGAGACGCAACATGGGGTTCGTTTCTTCGCGCCAGCACGCGAGAAGTTTGATGCGCGCATCGCCCGCATCGAGTTCATCTTCACGCACGTCGATCTTGGGGCATTTGTGCACGCTGAGGTAGAGCGCGGGATGAATCGAATCGGACATGCGCTCGCTCACCTGTCGCTCCAGGTGGTGCGGGCGGTGGAGCGACTTCTGACCCGTCTTGTGCGACACTTCCGTACAAAAGGTCAGGATGAGACCACACCGCGAGAGACGAAACGAGAGTTCGTGAAGACCCTCTCTGATTTCAAAGAAGGTCTGAAGACGCAGCATCCCGACGAAGAGTCGCTTGAGGTAGAATAAATACACGCCGCCTTAGCTCAGTTGGTAGAGCAACACTTTTGTAAAGTGAAGGTCCTCGGTTCGAGTCCGAGAGGCGGCTCCAACACACGCGTTAGTCCCGATGAAAACAACACTTTTGTAGAATATCTGCATAAGAATGCAGATATTCTTCTGCCTACGCTTCGTTCGCATACCTATATGCGGACAACATACAGGTATGACTCGCTTCGCTTGGCAGTAATGTTCCGGTCTCGGTTCGAGTCCGAGAGGCGGCTCCAACAGCCATTACGATTTACTCGGGGTCGACGTCGCAAGAGAGCCTTTCGGGAAGAGCTTCTCCAGATCATCGAGCGAAGTGAAGCCGTAGGAATGTTTGCCATTGATAACAAAAGCAGGGAGGTCATTCTTCACTTTCATCACAGCGATGAATGTCTGCAGTGCGCCAAGCTCAAGGTTGTAATCGAAGGAATAGACGCGGAGGTTCGGATACGTATTTCGTAAGTAGGAGAGAGCATAGCCAGCTTTGTCACAGTCGGCACAGTCGCCTGCGTTACTGTAGAAATAGAGTACGGTTGTCGGCTTTTCTCCGCAGGCGGTCGCGAGCTGTTTTGTAATCAAATAGTCGCGTATCTCGAGCAGGGAATACTGTTGCTTGAGACGGACGACCTGCGCATTGTCAGTTCCGAGCTGATTCTCAGCGTAGGAGAGTCGCGTACCGAGATCGGCGAGTGTGCTTGTGAGCGCCGATGACGAGGCGGCGGTATCACAGGGAGCGGTTTCGAGGAGCGAAAATTGGGTATCGAGGGAGAGGGTATCGATAGAGATCTGGTCTTCAATGGTCGAGAGTTCAGCAATTCGGGCATTGTTGAGGTAGTTCACGACATACGCGATCGTGCCGGCGAGGACGATCGTGATACCGAAGGCGATGATAACGTTGCGGGTGACGAGCGACATAGTATTAAGGAGGGTACTACCAAGCGAGTAAGGTGGCAACTCGGGTTTCTGAGGTCAGGGTACTACCCGCGCCACTGACGATTTTTCCCGACAGTGACATCGGCGGTCGCGCGAATGAGCCATAGTGGCACGATGAGACCATAGAGGAAGCTGTAGGCGAGAAGACCAAGACCGATGTTCCCGGGCGTTTCTGATACGCGTTTGCCGATCACAATGAGCGAAAGTGAAGTGAGGAGAGTGACGACACCAAGCAGTGTGTAGAAACTTGCTGGCAGATAGAACCAGTCGAACGCACCAGGGTGCGGTAGAAAGGCGTAGGTGACGGGAATGCCCACGCGGACTTGGAGTGCGGTGATGAGACTATGTCCAAGCGTCGCGAGCATAACTACGAAAAGGAGGATGCTACTGCCGACAGCGAGGATGGAGGTCGGGAGGATAAGCATACCGAGCACGCCATATTTCCGTGTGCCGACGAGCCCGCGGTACTCGCCGAGGACGTTGCGCAGGAAGCCAGACGTCCAGCGCGTGCGCTGTTTGACGAGCCCGAGGAGGGTGCTTGGCGATTTGGTGTAGACGCGCGCAAGCGGCGCGTTTTCGATCGCATAGCCCTCGCGCTGAAGGCGGAGCGCCATTTCCATGTCCTCGGTCTGGTGGCCGTGACGGAATCCGCCAAGCTCGAGCACGACCGCGCGGCGATAGAAAGAGAACGGGCCAGGGGTCACGTAGAGTCCATTGATGGAGGCGAGCGTATGTCGAAGAGTGATACCGAAGGTGTATTCAGCGTTCTGCATATGCTGCAGCAGATTCCCTGGTTCGTGTATCGACATCGCAGCGGTAACCGCGGCGACTTTTGGATTTTCGAAGCATGGAATAATCTCGCGGAGCGCTGCCGAATCGACAAACGAATCGGCATCAAGACAGCCGACGAGTTCTGCTCCGGTCATCGCAATGCCGGCGTTGAGTGCAGTGTGCTTGCCGCCGTTTTCTTTCCGGAGAATGCGCACCTGCGGATGGTCGGCAAAACGTGCCATCGCCTGCGGGGTCGCATCGGTCGAGCCATCATCAACTAAAATGATTTCGAGCAACTCTTTCGGGTAATCGAGAGCGAGGAGCGATTCGCAGGTCGCAGCGACTGTACCGGCTTCGTTCCAGCAAGGTACGATGACCGCGACCGAGGGGGTGGTCGTCGCAGACGCACGCGAACGAGCCGCGCGTGCTGGTTTCGAGAGGAAAGTCACGAGGACGAACGACTCGAAGAATATCGCGAGGAAGAGAAACGGGTACGCGAGCATTTCATAGCCCATAATGGCGTCATTGTACCATAATCTGCTATATTTGAGACATGGCGCAGCAGGGACGACTCCATCCGATTTCAATCGCGACTCGTGAGATTGCGGACATTTTTGGCCGTATGGGATTTGGTATTGCCTACGGCCCCGAGCTTGAAGATGAGTGGCACAACT
>JAKAKH010000027.1 GCA_021824605.1 bacterium | reverse complement strand
GCGATTTTATTCCAGATGATAAGATTCCTTCGCCTGTGCAAGAATCGTCGGAACGAATTCTCGGCGAGCAGGTGAAAGAGATCTTGAGCGATCTCTCGCCGAAGGAGCGCAAGATTCTCGAAATGCGCCACGGCCTGATGGACGGTGTCTATCATACGCTTGAGGAGGTAGGGAAAGAGTTCGGTGTGACTCGCGAACGTATTCGTCAGATTGAAGCGAAAGCGCTCGAAAAGATTCGCACCCACGACAAAGCTCGTCATTTAAAGTCCTATTAGCGAATAAAAACACCCTCGTACGAGGGTGTTTTTATTTCTATGTGCGCAACTGCGGTGGTCGCGGTACACTCTACGTATGGCGACAACCGAAGCGTTTGAAAAAGCATACCAGGGGTTGAATACGAAACAAAAAGAGGCTGTCGATACGCTCTATGGGCCAGTCATGGTCGTGGCGGGTCCTGGTACGGGGAAGACGCAGATACTTGCGCTGCGCATAGGGAATATCTTGCAGCAGGCAACAGGTACCAAGCCCGACGAGATACTGGCACTCACGTTTACCGAGAGTGCGGTGGCAACGCTGCGCACTCGTCTTGCATCGTTTATCGGCGGTGCGGCGTATCGAGTGCGTATTCATACGTTCCACAGCTTTGCCCGCTCAATACTCGAATTGCGCCCCGATCTTTTCCCGCGTATTGCAGAGGGCGCACAACTTTCGGAAGTGGGAGGAATCAAACTTATGGAAAAGCTCCTTGATGCGGGTGCGTACGCGAAGATACGCAATCCAAAAATGCCGTATCGAGCCGCCAAATCGCTCCTGGCATTTATGGGGGAATTGAAGAAAGAGCATTACACGCCAGAGCAGTACCTCGCTGAACTGACTCGTGCATACGAAGCTCTGCTTGCCGACCCAGATCGCATGCACGCGAGTGGGAGATACGCAGGAAAGGAGAAAGGTGACTTTATCGATCGGTGCGAGCGTCTCGAGAAACACATTGAAGTCGCGCATCTTTTTGCCGCCTATCAAGCGGCACTCGAGCGCGAATCGCTCTATGACTATGAAGATCTTATTGCTGAGGCAGTTCGTGGACTTGAAACAGACGAAGGATTTCGAGCGCAAGTAGGCGAGCGCTCGCAGTTCGTGCTTGCTGACGAACATCAAGATGCGAATCCAGCGCAGAATCGTCTTCTCGAGCTCATTACCGATTTCGACGGTTCACCGAATCTGTTTATTGTCGGGGATGAGAAGCAGGCTATCTATCGTTTCCAGGGAGCATCACTTGCCTCATTCTTTTACTTCAAAGAACGGTATCCAGATACGAAGTTCATTTCGCTTGAGGAAAATTATCGTTCGACGGCAAAGGTGCTTGCGGCAGCACACGATGCTATCGCTCCGGCGCCGGTCCCAGATCCGTCATTACGTCCACAGCTTGTTGCGGTGCGCGGTGAAGGCGGGGTTCTTGAAGAGGTCGTGTGCGACACTCCACAGCAAGAGCGAGAGGCGATTCGCGCCCATATCGAAAAACTGCATACTGAAGGAGTACCGTATGAGGACATTGCACTTCTGACGAAGAAGAATGCTGATGTGATTGCGCTCGCCCAGTATCTGCGCCACGTCGGTATTCCAGAGGATCACGTCAGTGCGGAGCTAAGCGCTCTGGTGCACCCCGCAGTGCGTCTTTTCATAGCGCTTGTGGAGGCACTCACTGATCTGTCGCAAGATGCACCGCTTGCACGCGCACTTTTCCTGCCGGGATTGCCGCTTTCACTTGCGGCGCGGATGCAGCTGCTGGCGATTCCTCGTGGAGAAAAATCACTGGCAGAAGTTCTCGCTGCACAATCTGGCGAGATGCAAGAGTGGATGAAAAAGATGCGGCGACTTTCCGAAGAGAGCCACGCGACTCCGGTGGTTGCATGGCTTGCCCAGTTGGCAAGCGAAAGCGGCTTTGTCGCCGGGCTCCTCTCTCTTGCGGAGAGTGAAGAAGCCTATGAAGCGTATCAAGGCTTTATGGAGGAAGCGGCACTCTTAACAAAAGAGTCTCCCAATGCGACCGCGGCCGATCTGCTTGCCCGGTTGGCGACGATTGAACAGCATGAGCTCAAAGTGAAGCGGGCGCGCACCAAACATGCCGGTGTCCGACTTATGACGGCACATAGCGCAAAAGGGCTTGAGTTCCCACAGGTGATTATCGCGCATGCGACTGACGAGAAGTGGCTTCGCGGGAAATCGTCAGAATTCTCATTGCTTCTTGAAAAAGAAGATGATGAGCACGATGTGCGCCGTCTCTTCTACGTCGCGCTTACGCGCGCGAAAGATGGCGTATTCATCACGCGCGCTGAGGTGACGGAGGACGGTCGGGCACAGACACCTCTACGGTTCCTTGTTGATCTGACAGGACATCTTGTGGTGCGTGAATCGGTAGTGCTACCTCCGGTGGCGGTAGCCTATGAGCCGCGCACTATTCTCGATACGAATTTCTTGAAAGAGCGACTGCTTGCGCGTGGTTTCTCACCGACGGCATTTAATACGTATATGACGTCGCCGTGGCAGTACTATTTCCGGACGTTATTGCAGCTCCCGAGCGCGCCCGAGCTCCCTATGCTGTTTGGCACTGCAGTACATGCCGGGCTGAAGGCGTATGCGGATGCGCTCCGTCGCGGCAATGCGTCGCCTCTCGTGGCGCACGAGGCGTTTGTTGCTGAGCTCCACCAGCTGCCGCTCGTGCCGCTTGATCGGAAAGAGTTTGCGCAGAAAGGCGAGGAAGTGCTTCGGGTGTATCTCGCCCAAGAGGGTGCGGCGCTAACAAAAGTGCATGAGGCTGAGTTTGCGATTACGACCTCGCTCACGGTGCCGGGAGTCGGTGAGATTCCACTCACCGGGAAGCTCGATCGACTGGATCTCTTTGAGGATGGAACCGTGGCGGTGATTGATTATAAAACAGGAAGAGCGCGGAGCGAGAATGATATCAAGGGTCTCACCAAGTCAGGGGATGCAGGATACTATCGGCAACTAGTATTCTATAAACTGCTGCTTGAAAAGGACGGTCGCTATGCGATGCGTGAAGCCGCACTGCATTTTGTCGAGCCTGACGAGAAAGGGAAGTGTACGATTCGCACGTTTGCGATTACGGCCGCCGAGGTTGCAGCGCTTGAGGCAGAGCTTGTTACGGCAGCACAGGCGATTGCTAGCGGGTCAGCATTCCAAGCCGCGTGTGACCCGCAGCAGTGTGAGTTCTGCGATCTTGTGGAACTTCTCCAGGCAGGGCGGCAATAGTTGACTATATATAGTTAATATGGTATGTTCAACCTTAGTTCTTTGAGAGTTTGGATATGAGACGAGTTGTTACGGCCTATCTTTTACAATTGGCCGCCGCAAGGAGGTTACTAGGCCGTAACAACTCGTCTCATGTTGAGACAGTCACTCGCCCTGGGTAAGGGGTACAAAGGAGCACTACTAAATGGATACGATGCGCCGTGCCCAGACCGTTCTGGGCGACGATTTCATCTCTGTCGAAGACATTATGTCGGCGGGGCTCGGGGTGTACACCCTGGCGCAAGTGAAGCAGCTTGCGATGACGATTCCTTCGCGGAAAGTTCTTGAAGAACTGAAGCGCAACGACTACGGCCTCGTCCCGCAGCCGACCTCGAAGGATTTCTTGAAGCTCATTTCGCTCAGGGAGATCGAGTACGTGGCACTGCCTGGTGGTCAATGGCTTGCCATCAAGAAGACTCCAGTCCTGGGGTCCGGCTTCCATACCTGGTGTGAGCAGCTCCAACTTCTGAAGGGGGGAGAGCGCGTACCGACGATACTCGAGGCCGCGTGGTTTCTTCTGGCCTTCCGCACTGTTCGGCGGCAGCAACTTTTCACGTATCTGCTCCGGACTTCAACACAAGATGTCTCAGCTGCTCCGCACAGTCTCGGTTCTCGGCATTTCGCGGTGAGGGAGTTGCGGGGTTCTGAAACGCTCTTCTCCGTTGAAGATGGATATGCGGGTACGGGTGTTGGTCTCTCGGCGGCCTGGAAACTCTGATGTCAGACTCGGTACATATGTGCCGGGTCTGATTTTATTTTGTGCTCGCAAGCGCTTGGTCGACGAGTTGTTTTACGGCTTCGTAGGAGTACCCACCATTCATCACGATAGGCGCTTGTCCCGGAACAAGAATGAGGGAATAGGGAGTTCCTTGGGCACCCATATCGAGTGCGTTTTGACGATCAGCCTGAATGCGTGCATCGACAGTCTCACCGGCATTTGCAAAACAGGTAGCAAACGCGTCGGTGTTGATACCAATCGACTGCGCATAGCTCCCGTAATGAGAAGGATCGACAGGTTGATTCGAGAAGAGTGTGTCGCCGAAGTTCCAGAAGGCAGTGTTCCCAGCAACGACAGCCGCACACTCGGCGGCCTCGGCGTGCTTCAGTGCGTTCGGATGTATTTCGGTGAGTGGGAATTCGCGGAAGACCCACGCCACTTGTCCTTGTGTGCCGTCATCGACGATAATCTGATGCAGCGTGTCGTTGAATGTTTTACAGTAGCTACAGTCGAAATCGGAATACTCGACAATCATTACTTTTGCGGCCGGATTCCCAAGGATATGGTCCGTAGCACTCACTGGTCGCACGAGCGCGGCGTTTATGCCATCGCTGCTTGGCGACTGTTTTTTCGGCATTGCTACATAGACAGCAATGGCGATCATCATTCCTCCAACAACGATTGCTATCGGAATAGTGAGCGAAGATTTCATAATTGCAGAGCGTGAGTGAGGGGTGGGGGAAGTGCCGAAGCTGGGCGTTGTCCCCACTTGGAAGTATCGAGTTTGATCTCCCGTTTCTCGCGCAGATCTTTGTACTTTAATTTCCCATGGGTGACTGCGTAGTCGTAGAGTTCTCGGGTGAGACGGACGTCTTCGATGCAGTATGTGCGTACCAGATCTTTTTTCCCTTCGCGCCACCATTCGCCTGCCTTGAGACCGTCACCTGATTTCCCGCGCCCGAGTGTCGCTTCTGCAAGTGACTGGAGTCGGATACGGCGACCGAGGACTTTCTGTACTTCGGTGAGCAGGTCAAGTGAGGTGAAGTGCGTGAGATCGCCTGGGTAGTAACGATTTAGCAGAGGGATATCAAAGGAATCGGAGTTGAAGCCAATCAGGAAATCGGCTTGTTCGAGTAGTGGCCAGAGCTTGTGCAGCTCCTCTTTGTCATAGGAAGTATACGTATCCGTGAGTGAGTCATGAATGGCAATAACAATGAGCTCTTGTTCGTTGACATCAATATGACCGCGTACGACGGAGTCAGAAATGGATTCAATGTCAAACGTAATAGCACGCATACTAGCTACCGGCACGCAGCCGCATCGGGAGTTCAGTAAACGGGAGGCCAACTTCTTCGCCAGTGGCAAGTATCTTCAGGCGGGCGGTTTGCGCAGCGACTTCATCTGCGCCGTAGGCCATGAAGAGCGGAATATGTCGTTTGACGGCATCTCGAACCTGGTCACCCAGGTTCTTCTCCGTAATGTTGACGAAGACCCGCGCGCCTTCCTTGCGGAGCGCAGCAGCGAAAGCCTGTGCGGCCGGAATATCGCTTGGGGTCGGGGTGCCGAGATAGAGTTGCGGCAGGGAGTCGGTGGTATGCGGGAGGAGTCCGTGAGTTTCAAGAAAATCAGCAAGCGTAACATCACCCATACCGAAGCCGATTGCGGGTAACGCTTCACTACCAAAGAGTGAGACAAGTTTATCGAAGCGACCACCGCCGAAAAGTGAGCGGGGGTTTTCTGGATTCGTGTCGTATATCTCAAAGACAATGCCGGTGTAGTAGTCGAAGCCGCGGGTGAGCGTCGGATCGAAGATGGCATTCGTGATGCCGCGACGAGCAAGAGCGTCGATTGTATCGAGAAGTAGACGCTTCTCGTGAGCTACGTCAGGTGCCGAACCGGCGTCTTCAATAAGAGCAAGCGGGTCTGTACTTGTGAGTGCCTGCTGGGCTGCGGTAAACGTCTCGGGAGTCATCTTCGCTTTCTTATCGAGGAGACGCAGATAGAGGCGAGTTGTCTCTATGTCTAATCCTGCAGCGGTACAGGCAGCAGTGAGGAGGGCACGTGAATTGATGCGAATGGTGAAATCACTCTCTTTCGCGCCAAAAGCTTTGAGGAGGTTTGCGGCCAGGAGGATGATCTCGTTGTCTGCTTCGCTCCCGGCGACGCCAACAAGATCGACATTGAGCTGGTAGTGCTCACGCAACCGACCTTTCTGAGGACGTTCGTAGCGGAACACATTCGGGAGAGAGAACCAGCGGAGAGGAAGAGGGAGTTCGCGGCGCTTTGCTGCAATCATACGCGCAAGCGTCGGGGTCATTTCTGGGCGGAGCGTGACGCGTCGATCACCGCGGTCAGTAAATGTGTAGGTTTGCTCGCTGACGATTTCTTCTGAAGTTTTTGCCTCGTAGAGCTCTGCTCGCTCGAGCGGGGAAGCATTGTATTCCTCGTAGCCCCAGGCATGAAGCGTGTTTCGCAGGGTCGTAAATATAGCTTCGAGTTTCGCCCATTCGGCGGGATAGAAGTCACGTACTCCTTTATAAGGATCCGTTGAAAGCGATTCTTGCATATACCTCTGAGTATATCAGACACCAGTATTTTTTGGCTCGAAGGGGGATAGGGATGAACGGGGATCGAGCCTTGTTTAAGGCTTGGGGAAGGTCACGACAAGAATACGCGGCCGGCCGTACTGGTCGGTGCGTACCTCGGCGTGGAACCCGCGAGAAGTGAAGAGTGCGCAGGCGGTTGTTGCGTGGGTACTATCGCATTCGATCCAGGCGACGCCGTCTTGCGCCAGGTACGTTCCAAGCTCCTCCGCAATGCGGCGAATACTATCGAGGCCGTCGGCACCAGAAAAGAGAGCGTGTGGCGGCTCGTGTTCGATAACCTCTGCGGGAAGTGTTCGGGTAGCGGGGATGTAGGGCGGGTTGCTCGCAATGATATCGAATTGTTCACCGGCGAAAGGAGTAAAGAAGTCGCCGGTGCGAATTTCGGCACGGGACGCATCGAGCGCATTTTCGCGGATATTTTTCCGAATGGTCGCTTCGTGCGCCGGGTCGATGTCACCGAAATAGATACGTGCATTTGGTAGCTTCGCGAGCGCCGCACACCCGATTGCCCCGGATCCAGAACAAAGATCGAGAAATTGCATGGGCGGTTGCGAATTGGCAGGGTCATTTTCGGTCGCGCTCCGGGCCGCTTGGCCAAGTCTTACTACCGAAAATGACTCTGCCGATTCGCGATCTTTGATGTGTTCTAGCAGTCGCTCGGTCCACCACTCGGTCTCGGGGCGAGGTATGAGAGGATGCGAGTCGAGGTAGATCCGTAATCCGAGAAATGGCTGCCAGCCGATCACGTAGGGAAGTGGTTTACCCGAGACGAGATCTGCTTTATCTGCTTCATATTCTGCAGTCTCCTTACCGTGATACTTTTCCTCGAGGAGCCACTGTTCATCTTTGGTCATAGTAGAGACGCTACCATAAAACAAAAGCACCCGCGCCTTGCGCGGGTGCTTTTGTTGGATTGCTTGTTAGTAGCCACCGCGACCGTAGCCGCCGTTACCACCACCAAAACCACCCTGGGAACCACCACCGAAACCGCCTTCGCGGCGAGGAGGGCGATCACCCTGTGGGCGAGCGAAGGAGACGGAGAGCGTACGACCATCCATTTCCTTACCATCCCAACGATCGATAGCTGCCTGAGCTTCCGCTTCAGAGGCCATCTCGACGAATCCGAAACCGCGTGAGCGGCCCGTCATACGGTCGTTAATAATGCTTGCGGAAACGACAGTGCCGGCCTCGCTAAAGGCCTTTTTCATATCATCTTCCGTCGAGCGATAGGGAATGCCGCCTACGTAAAGCTTGTTTCCCTGAACTGACGATGCTGCTGGATTATCCATGTGTAGATCTAAACTTTGGTTAATCTCGCCGAAACTGAACACGTGCCGTCTTTTGGGGAGCGGAGCGAAGCTCGAATACTCTGCGAGTAAAAGCAGTATGACAGAAATGTGGACAAAGCGCAAGATAGGTGGGGATAACGCAAAAAAGCTATTGAAAATCTCAAATAAAGAGGTATTGTTCACGAGTCGAAATACTCTGTGCTATACAGGTATTCCGACGAAAAGGAGCTGATCTTTAACGTAACTGTGGAGTATCACAATGGGAACCATACATAGCTGGGAGCGCGAACGGGCGCTGCGCCAGGCTGCGGTACGGGGCATCCTCGACTGGGCTGCGACTTGCTTCCCGGAACGGCGTGCTGATCCGGACGAACCATTCGATGGAGTGGAACGTCGAGGACACATCGTTCGGGCGGATTTCTTGTTTGCCGAGCTGACCGAGTGCCCTGGCTTCGCGTGTCCGCTCACGTCGGACGCCTGTGACACCTGTAAGTTCGGTGGCAAGAAGCCGGAGCCGCTCGTGACGAAGGAGGAGCTGACTGTCCAGTACCTCATCGACAAGTTCATGAAGAAGAAGCTTTCGGAACCCGAACCTTCGGTAAGGCAGACTCGGCACGAAGCCTGGTATGACCTTTTTGCGAGTGCTTCGAACTCGCGCGGTGGCCGTGCTGCCTCCGAACTCCGGGAATCCCGGCGCATGGGCCTCTGATCTCTCGGCCTCGCAAGAAAAACGCATCGGTTTACCCCGAGGCGTTTTTGTTTTCCTAAAAAACACACAAAGTTATCCTGTCTACACTGGTTGACAACGGGACACGACAGGCAGACGATACGGGTAACCTATCGGCGGGGCGCCGGGGCTTATCAATAAATAGAGAACGCTTATGAGAAGCTTGTTCACATCTATACTTCGCTTGCGTACGACTCGTGTCGCCGCACTGTTCCTTTCTGTGTCCGCCATCGCAATGGGCGGATTTTTTATTAGTCTGGCACATGCAACTGTAAACACGATTACGTTGACCGCACCTAATGGCGGAGAATTCTGGCGAGGCACTAGCAATATTACATGGACAGCAAATGCGTCGTCGACCGACAGTATCTCGATTCTTCTTTCTAAAGACGGAGATACAAATCACTTCAATACTCTTATTGCAAACGGTATTACAGCAACGAACAACAATTATCCTTGGGTTACTACTCAGACTAGTGGTTTGCCACTAGCAGACGGAAGCACATATCGTATTGAGGTGACGGATGGATCTACAGGAATTGCTTACTCGAGCAATGTTTTCACTGTCGACAACACGGCACCAACTACAACGCTTGCAACGAGTACTATGCCTGACGGGCTCAGTGGTTGGTACAAGACAGCTCCAGTTATCACTCTCACGTGTACCGATAACTTGAGCGGATGTTCGAACATCAATTATGCTTGGTACAACGCGACTAGCGGTGCAGTTGTCGTGGCAACGACGACAACGACCGGAGCAGTTGTGGCGCCTCAAGGTGACAATCTTCTTGTCTATTACTCTGAAGACAATGCCGTCGATAAAGATGGTGCACATAACATCGAAGCAGCACACTCAGCAGAATTTAAGGTAGACACTGTCGCCCCGACAATCTCTTCGTACACACTGAATGGTACGACGAACGATGTGTACTTCAATCCCGCACATGCTTCCACGACTATCGCTCTCACTGCAAGCGAACCGGTAACGTGGAATACCGTACGTATAGAAAGCGTTTCCAGCCCATCGATTTATAGAGATTTCAACCCGAGTCTGGACGGACAGGCAACAACGACTGTCGTATGGGATGGGAAGATTCCAAGTAGCGGCCCGGTTGCTGCTGACGGAGCCTATCAGCTCTTCTATACCATCACCGATCTTGCCGGCAATAAGACAGGTCCTGTCGCTGGGCCGCTTACGCCAGCTCAGATCCACATCGATACGACAGCGCCGACCATGACGCTCACCTCGCCGGTAGCAGACGCGGTGTATAAGGGATCAGGTAACACGACGACGGACATGAGCGCGCTCAGCTTCACCTCAAGTGATACGAACCCGCTTACGTATACGTACTCTATCGATGGAGCGGCGACGACCTCGCCTGCCGCTGCGAACAATGATGGTACGACCGCATTGACGTCTGCAATATCGGGACTCTCTGACGGGCGCCATACAATTGTGGTGACAGTGACTGATGGCGCGGGCAATAGCGTCAGTTCTGCACCGGTCTCATTTGTCTTCGACAACAACAACACACTTACCGTGAGTGGGACACCTGCAGACCATGCCGACTTCAGCAGTATCGTCGGGGCGGTGGCCAAGGCGACGGCCGGGGATACGATCGATATCTTCCCAGGTACCTATACGGAGAATGTAAATGTAAATAAGTCGCTCACACTGCAGAGTCATTCGGGTGCAACAGGTACCACCATTCACGGCTTGGTATCGGTAGTGAGTGATGCCGTAACTGTGAAAAATCTGACACTCACTAACCCTTCTGGTAACTACGCAGTTACGATTGCTGGGAATAGCAACGTGTCTATTACTGGCAACACCGTGACAGATGTTGGTACGAGTGCGTCTGGCAATATTCACTCGATTATCTGGGAAGACGGAGCGTCTGATGCGTCCAGCCTGACTATTACAAAGAACACCATTACAAACATTGGAAACACTACAGTTGGTGGTTCTACTTCTGGTATTGGGATTCTCGACTCAAATGGGACAGCGATTCTTTCGTCAGTCACCATCGATGGGAATACAATCAATAATATAAATGCTCGTCCGGGAAAAGGTGCTTACGGAATGCTCCTTAATCATGCCACTTCAGGGATTGGAGCGGTGTCGGGCGCAACAATCTCAAATAATGTTATCTCCGGATTGACAGGAGGATGGGTAACGGCGATAGGTCTTGAGGGTAATACGCCGGGCGCTCTCGTGGAACACAACACTATCTCTGGACTCACCTCTGCTGCAACCGTTGGTGTGCACGTTGAACAAAATGCAGATGCCACATCGGTGACTATTCAGTACAACAGTTTTGCGAAAGATATCGTTGCGGGAGTGTTGAATAGTACTACGGCAACGACGACGGCAATTAATAACTGGTGGGGAAGTAAAGAGGGTCCAACGTACGCAGGTAATCCCCACGGCGATGGCGCTGGGGTGAGCAATTTCGTTTCCTTCGTGCCGTGGTGTACCGACGCATCGTGCGCAACGCTCGATAGCTCTGCGCCGACCGCCGTACTTACGGGCACACCAAATCTTCTCACCAACGCAACGACGATTAACGTCACTGTCGGAGCGACTGGCGATGTCGCGTACTACAGCTACCGGCTCGATGGTGGTGCGTGGAGCGCCGAGACGGGAGTGAGTACGACTATCGCCTCTTCAAGTCTTGCTGACGGTGCACACACTCTGGATGTTCTCGGGCGCGACCAGTCCGGTAATTGGCAGACTGTGCCGACGACGTACTCGTGGACGATCGATACTGTCCCGCCAGTAGTCGCCGAAGTGACACCAGTTACAACGCCGACGGCAACCACAACACCTTCGTATGTGTTTAGCACCACGAAGCTTGGTACGATCACCTACGGTGGTGGCTGCACCAGTACGCTCGCTCCAGCTGCGACGACGACGGGTGATGTCGCAATAACCTTCGATCATCTTGCGGACGGACTCTACAACGCCTGTACTATTACCGTGACAGATTCAGCAGGGAACGTAAGTAACGTACTTGCGGTGACACCATTCCGCATCGATACGACCGCTCCTGTTGTTGACGCAGGTTCGAATAAAAATGTGCATGCTCCAGTTCTGCAGCATGCCACGGCGACCGACACGGATGGTTCGGGGGTGGTCACGTATAGTTGGGCGCAACAGGGCGGTCCGGGTACAGTCACTTTCTCGCCAGGGAACGCGGCAGACACCACGATCTCAGCAAGTGCTGATGGCGTGTACACGCTTCGTCTCTTTGCGACTGATGCCGCTGGAAATGTCGGGCACGCTGATATGACGCTCACCTGGGATACGCACGCGCCAACAGTCACGGCTCCGGCAGCTATTACGATGGAGGCGACAGCAGCGCTTACGCCGCTCACGCTTACGCCGGCAACTGCAATTGACGCGCTTGATCCTGCGCCTGTAGTGACGAGTGATGCGCCTGCGACGTTCCCAGTGGGAATTACGACAGTTACCTGGACAGCGACTGACGCTGCCGGCAATAGTGCTACTGCCACGCAAACAGTCACGATTACCGACACAACGAAGCCTGTCATCGCTTCTCATAGTGACGAGACAGCTGAAGCGACGTCTGCCTCGGGGGCACAGGTAAGCTATACGCTTCCGGTTGCGACCGATATTGTTGACGGGACCGACACCGTAACCTGTCTCCCATCTTCCGGGTCACTCTTCCCGCTCGGGGTAACTACCGTGACGTGTACGGCCGCTGATGTGGCAGGGAATGCAGCGGTGCCAGTGACCTTTACAGTGACGGTCCACGACACGACTGCTCCAGTCATCGCTGCTCACGCAAATAAGCAAGTAGTAGCCGATCAGCTTGGTGGAGCAACGGTGACCTACACTGCGCCGGACACTACCGATGCGGTTGACGGTACACTTCCAGCCGATTGTCTTCCAGCTTCGGGAACAGTCTTCCCGATGGGGGCAACAACAGTAAACTGTACGAAGACGGATGCTGCCGGCAATATAGCGACACCAACATCGTTTACGGTAACGGTGGTCCCTGGAGCACTCACGCAGGTTGGTATCTCGGCAAGTCCGACAAGTCTTACTACGGCTGACACAAGCACTATCACGGTTGCTGCACAGGACCAGTACGGCAATACCATCACGACCGACAACTCGACCAAAGTCGTCCTCTCGACGGATGGTTCCGGGAGCCTCGGAGACACAATTCTGACGGTGGCAAATGGTGTACAAACGACAACACTCGCGAGCTCTCTCCCGGGCACTGTGCACGTGAATGCTGCAAGTGGTCTGCTTATCCCGAATGTCGTTGCGGTGACCTTTACGGGAGCGGCTGTGCCTGATACGACTCCGCCAGTAATTACGAATGTGCAGTCAACAAATATCAGCACGAGCACGGTGCAGATTACCTGGACGACGAATGAGAATGCGACATCGCAAGTCGAATACGGAACAACGTCTGGCTACGGCTCATCGACAGTGATTGATCCGACGCTCACAGCTTCCCATAGCGTCCTGTTGAGTGGTCTGACTCCAAACACGCAGTATCACTTCCGGGTGAAGTCTGCTGACGCTGCGACAAATCTCGCGACCTCGGGTGACAATACCTTCACCACGGTAGTCGACGATACTTCGGCAGTGCTTGCGGTGACGGGTATCGATGGCACGAAGACGTATGCAACAGCTGACAATACGTTCGACAACGGATTCCGATGGACCTTCCACATGACCGTGCCTACCGCAGAGACGCATCTTGCGATGAAGTTCTCTGACTTCGTGAGTGGAACAAATACGATTCCAGCAAGTAATCTCCGCTTCTACTCAGCGCAGTCGTCAGATGCTACTGCCTCGACGAGCGCGATGGCGATTACAGCTCCGAACACTTACAGCAACCCGATAACGCTCTCGTCTGACCTAAATCCAGTTGCGGCCGGTCGGCAGATCGAGGTGACCGTCGAAATGAGAGTTCCAACGGGTACTGCTGGTGGATCGTACTCGGCAAGCTATGGTGTCCAGTCTAACTAACGCTCTATGAACCGCTTCATTCTTGCTCTTACGTTTCTCTTCGCGCTCGCACCACTTGCGCACGCCTCTGAGGTGACCGGCACGCTCTCGACCGGTGTCTCGACCGGTGTCGAGGGTATTGTGGTGTCGCTGCCAACAGCGACACCAGGTGCCGGCACCTACACCACGACACAGAGCATCGTCTTGTCGGCGCTAGGTTCGACTTCCATCCATTACTTCTTAAACACCACCGACCTCGATAGTGCACTCACGTGTTCTTCGGGTTCGACGTATACAAGTCCGGTGACGATCAGCGGTTCTGGCCTCTTGCGGGCTGTTGCTTGTTACGGTTCTACCGCAAGTCCTGTTGCTGACTTCAGTTATGTTATTTCTACCGCAACGACACCAGCACCATCTTCTGGAGGTGGCGGTGGCGGCGGAGGTGGCGGAGGTGGCAGTAGTAGCAATGGAACCCCGACGCCTGGGAGCCCTCTTGTGGGCGACATCAATCTTGATGGCGTCGTCGATATTCTCGACTTCAATGCACTTTTGGTGCACTGGGGACAAGTTGGGACTGGCATCGCGGCTGACTTAAATAACGACGGCGTCGTCGATATTCTCGACTTCAACATGCTTATTATTCATATGAACTCATAATTATGTCCCGCATCTTCTCAGTAGTAGTGGTAGCTCTCGCATTTCTGCTTCCTGCTTCCTCGTTTGCCGCGACGGTGAATCTCTCGCCAACGGCCGTCTCGGTCACACCTGGAAAAGTATTTACGGTTACGCTTACCGCAGAGCCGGAGGGAACCAAGCTCTACACAGTTCGTTCAAATGTTTCATTTGATCCTGCTCTTGTGACGGTGACTAACTTCGCCTTTGCACCCAAGTGGCTCGCTCTCTCGACAACGGGGTATGATTCGATTGATAACGCGAGCGGTCTTCTTGTGAAGACAGCTGGCTATCCGGGAGGTATCACCGCACCAACCGTGTTCGGGACGATAACGTTTCGTGCGAAGACCGCGGGGACAGCACATATCGATGTGACAGGACAATCGATGTTGCTTGATGCAAATAGCAAAAATACGCTATCGGGTACGCAAGGTACAGCTCAGGTGATGATCGCTGTTCCGTCACCAGTAAAGACAGTAGCTGTGGTGAAGCCAGTCGTGCGAGTGGCGGTAGCGGCACCTGCGGTAGTCGCAACATCGACTCCTACCGTTGTGGCTTCTGGAACAGAGACTGTCGCACCGACAGCTGTAGCTATAGCTACGACATCAGCGCTTGCCGCAGCGGCAGCTTCAGGGTCCTCCTTTAGTTCGCTGCAGAGCATACTGCTCGGCCTTCTCGTTCTGGTGCTTATCGGAGGTGGCGTGTGGTGGTACCGACGCCGGACCGCATAGCATCGTTTCTTAATAACAAACGCGCCCGTCGCAGTGCGACGGGCGCGTTTGTGTAGGTATGGTGAGATAGTTTTATTGATTTGGGCGGAGCTGAATGAGATTTGCAGAGACGCTACCATCACTATTCGTCGTTCCTGAGACGAGAACAGTGGCACCGGCGGTAACGTCGGTCAGGGCGCCTTGGACGCTCTTTGAGACAGTCGTGTCGGGCGTGATGAGGACAACGTGCGAGCTTCCGTCACGGGTATTGAGAGTGAGGCTACCAGCATCTTTCGAGACGACGGTTCCGGCAAGGAACCCGGCACCGTTACGGCCACCGCCAAAGGCGCCTGCTGTCCGTACGTTTGGGCCACGTACTGCCGCAGCAGGAGCAGGATGCAGCAGATAGCCTGCGCCGAAGCCGATAATAAGGGCGATGATGCCGGTACCAAGTGCTGTTTTATTCATGGATGATTACTACAGGGTTATATGCTGCTAGTACGCGCGCGGTACGATTTCCATTTCACATCCTAAGATGACATCTTAGGATTTATTCATACCGCAGGGCGTCAATGGGATTAAGAGAAGCAGCACGTCGCGCCGGATACCAGCCGAAGACAATACCGATTGCGGTTGAGACGCCAAAGGCAAGCAGAATCGATGGAAGGGTCACCTCGGCACTCACAATACCGAAGGATGTAACAAGGTACGCTGCGGACCAACCAAGCGCGACACCGAGTACGCCACCGACAAGGGTGAGTGCGATCGCTTCAGTGAGGAATTGAGTATTGATATCTCCCCGAGTCGCGCCGATCGCTTTGCGGAGGCCAATCTCGCGCATACGTTCCGTCACGTTGGTGAGCATCATATTCATAATGCCGATACCGCCGACAATAAGTGAGATGCCAGCAACTGCGGCGAGCAGAATCGTGAAAGTCGAAGTGACACTGGATGCGGCCGATACAATGTCGGCCTGATTCATCGTACTAAAGTCGGCTTTCGTCGGATCGGTAATTTTGTGCCGAGCGAGGAGGAGTGCGGTGACATCGGTCTGTACCT
The DNA here is from genome assembly GCA_021824605.1 of bacterium. Lineage (GTDB taxonomy): Bacteria > Patescibacteriota > Minisyncoccia > Phycocordibacterales > Phycocordibacteraceae > C7867-001. The sequence goes on along the minus strand of JAKAKH010000027.1, from coordinate 14,136 downwards.
GTGTCATTGCTGCCTGGCTGGTCGCCTGGATATCGATTGTTGAGAGATACTGGTTCTCGCCACCGGCAAAATACTGTAGGGCGGTACCGAGAGGAATGAAAATCATCGTGTCTTGACTCCCAAAGCCAGACCCACCTTTCGCAGCAGTCACGCCAACAATGGTGAACTGGAGATTATTGATGCGGATATGCTGTCCGACCAAGTTCCGCGAAAGCGCGTCGGTGCCGAAGAGATCAGTTGCTACGGTTGGGCCAATGACAGCAACTTTTGCAAGCGAGAATGATTCATTGTCGGTAATGAAAGCTCCTTGGTCCACCGTGACATTGCGGATAGTCGCATAGCTTGCGTTCACACCAATGACCGTGGTATTCGTGTTCGCACCCGCGACCGCTATTTGATAGCGAGCCGAGTACTCTCCTGACACTGCGGCAACGTCGGAGATCTTTTCGATAGCCGAGACATCACCAACCGTCAGAGATTTTGCTGTCCCGCGTCCTCCAGAGGCTCCGAAGCCGAACTCTCGTGCCGTACCCGGGAACACCTCAATGAGGTTCGAGCCGATCGACTCGATAGAGGACTGGATCGAGTTTTGTGCACCCTGGCCGATAGCCGTAAGCGCGATGACCGAGGCGATACCGATGACGATACCAAGGATTGTGAGCCCTGAGCGAACATAGTTACTCGTGAGGGCAATATAGGTTTCTTCAAAAAGGTCGCGGGTAGTCATACGGGTGTCGTGGCGTCATACAGTTTCGTCTCCAGAGTTGCGTCGCGGGGAGTGGCATTTTTCTCATCAGAGACGATGAGTCCATCTTTGAGGCGAATGATGCGATCAGCATGTTCGGCAATGTCCGGTTCATGGGTAATAAGAACAATGGTACGACCATGTTCGCGGTTCAGCTTTTGGAGTGTCGCAAGAACAATAAGGCTCGTTTTGGAATCGAGATTGCCGGTAGGCTCATCGGCCAAAATGAGAGCCGGGTCGTTTACGAGTGCACGGGCGATCGCGACTCGTTGAATCTGTCCGCCCGAGAGTTGATTTGAAAGGTGAGTGAAGTGGTCTTCGGTAAGACCTGCGGCGACCAGTGCTGCTGTTGCGCGCTTGACGCGTTCTTCGGGGGGTACGCCCTCGTACAGAAGCGGGAGCATCACATTCCGGAGCACGGTCGTACGAGGAAGGAGATTGAACGATTGGAAAACAAACCCAATTTTCTCTTTGCGGACGAGGGCGAGTTCGTCGTCGGTCATCGTGGAGGCATCGCGATCGTCGAGGACGTAGGTACCAGAGGTCGGCGTATCGAGGCAGCCAATGATGTGCATGAGCGTTGACTTACCGCTGCCGGAAGGGCCCATAATGGCAACAAATTCCCCTTCGTTTACAGAGAACGAAATGTTCTTAAGGGCAGTGTATGCTTCCGCTCCTGAACCGTACGTTTTCGTAATGTCTGTCAGCTGGATCATGGGCTAGCCACCGATTGCTCGGATCCCTCCTCGCGTGCCAGTGGTACCTGTTCCTCGTGTGCCTGCGGCATTGAAGATGGATGGTGCGGCCGTGGATGTTTTCGTGGTGCCCGCAATCGTCTGTGTGACAACTTGATCTCCCACATGAAGGCCAGATTCGATAATTGTGTCGGTAGTATCAGTCAATCCTGGGGTGACGACGACCGCTTGCGGAGGTGTTGCGCTCGGTGCGCCGGTCGACGTGGTGCTTCCTGGGAGAGGTGGATTGAACACTTCGACATAGCTTTCGGATCCGGTGGTTTTAATGGCGTTTGCGGGGACCATAAGCCCAGTTTCGGTACCGGTAATGATATCTGCGGTGACACTCATGCCAGGCAACACACTCGCGTTCGGCGTATCGAAACCAATCACAATCGAATACGATACGACGCCTTGCGATGCGGTGCCAACGCTGTCAATTGATGCGACGGTACCGGCGATAGTAACGTCGGGTAGTGCGTCGAACGAAAGGGTTGCTTTCTGCCCCAGGCGTATTTTGCTTGCGTCGACTTCATTCACGCTAATGTTGGCGGTCTTTTCGTTTGTTACGAGCGTGGCGACCGGCGTGCCGCTCGAAGCCTGGTCATAGGTCTGTACGCTGACCGCAGCAATCGTTCCGCTAAATGGCGCGGTGACCGTGTAATTAGCAAGAGTCGTTTTCGCATTTGCGACAGCATTTTGGGCCTGCTGGAGCGAGAGTGCGGCCGATTGGACTGTGAGAGCGTTTGAGCCTCCTTCGGTTGCTTGTAGGGTGTTCTGCGCCTGTGCCAGTGACTGTTCAGCAGAGACAATAGTACTCTGGGCGGTGAGAGCGTTACTAAGATCATTTGAAACTGTCGTGGTGTAGGTATTTGTTGACGCAAGTAGGCCCGCAAGGACAGGGGAGGTGCCAAGGTTATAGAGTGTGTAGTCGGTATTCACGCGATCGAAGAAATCATGAGAGCTTCGTACAGCCTCAGCGACCGCCTGTGCGGCGGTATACGTTGATTGCGCGAGCGCAACCAGGTCGTTGTTTGAAAGGCTGCGACTGGTAGCGTTGTACGCTGCCTGGGCACTCGTGTAGGCAGCATACGCTGCTGTATAGGAAGTCTGTGCGGAGTTCTTATAGACGGCGATGATATCGTCGTGTGAGGAGACCAGGTCGGTGTACGCGTCGAGATTTTGTTGGTTTGCACGACCGGCGACATTTGAGTCGTGGAGGACACTATCGAGACCACTTATGACCGTAGAGAGATCGCCGTATATACTCGCAATCGATGTGTAGGAAGTGTCGTGGGCTTTCTGGAGGGCGACTTGCGCGTTCGTTACGTTGCCTTGTGCCACGACGAGATTCAGGGCGAGTGTGGAAGAAGCCGTTGTTTGCTGATACGAGAGCTCGGCGTTTTGCAGTGCAAGTTCAGCGCTTTGGAGTGATTGCTCTGCTGCTGTGGCGTCGAGTTGCGCAACCACCTGTCCAGCATACACATGGTCGCCTGGTCGCACATAGACACCAATGACCTGACCTGAAGCTTGCGGAGAAAGTAAAATTTGATGGACCGCAGCGACCTGTCCAGTTTCAGTGAGCGAGGCAACGACGGTACCGGTCGCGACGGTGGTAGTCACATAGCGCGTCGCGGCTGGCGGGGCCAGAAACTTCCCATAGACAGAAGAGCCGCCATAGAGCACGACAACTGCGATAATTGCCGCGGTGACCTTGTGGGCGGTTATAAAAGCCCATACGGCGCGTGGCGCACTCTTAAGTGAAGTGAGCATAGATAAGGGATTATAGCCCTTAGTACGCACGACGCCCAGGTTTGTTTACCGAGTCGCTAGAGCACGGGCTCTCGTCCGTCGCGCTTGAAAAAGCGCCCCTCAAGCGAGTAACGGTCATAGCCGTAGAACATAAAGGCAATCGGGATGCCGATAAGAATGACGTGTGGCCAGACAACCTCGCCGAAGTACCAGAGTGAGAGTGAGAGCCAGAACAAGAGGAAGAGTGATGCGAAACGTATCTCAATCCCGAGGATAAAGAAGAGCGCCAAAACAATCTCAACGATAGCGGCACCAAGGACGAGGAAGTGCGGCTCAAACCCAAATACCTGCGCAATGCTCGTGGCGTGCCCGGCAAGGGGGAGCGTCGCAACTTGGAGAGCAAGGTTGTTGTACATAATTTTTGCGTAGAGCGAAGCGTAGAGCAGAGAGATGCCGAAGCATACGCGTAAGAATGGGAACGCATACGGGGCAAGCTTGCCGTCAAAGAGGCGTTTCCCACCCCACGTACCAAGGACGAGCAGGAGAAGTATTTCGCCGAAGTAGTTTGCATAGGTGAGCATATAGAGACCATGTGCGTAGACGGAATAGGCAAACAGCGCGAATGCCAGAAGAGCGGCCACCTCAACACCGACACCAATGAGAAGTAAGATGCCAGAGAGAGCCAGGACAGCGCGCACGAGGAGAGTCATCGCGCCGAAGGTGGCGATAATCGGAAGTTCTGGCCCGTAAGTTGCTCCATAGTACGAGGCCGCGAGGAAAGAGATACCGAGCGTGATGCGAGCAATGGGTTCTGCGTAGCGGCGTCCTCGTGCGAGTACGGGATCGAGCCATCGTTCAAGCGGTCGAATAATCGAAATAAGAAACACGATGAGTACGGTCAGCGCTGCGATGAATCCCCAGAACACAAACTGAGAGAACGACGAGAACATGGTCGCGAGCTCGTTAAAAGAAGGGGTGTACAAACCAGATTTGATTTCCGCGGGAGTGAGTACATAGACTTCGTGTGCGAAAGCGAGTGTCGGGAGAGCAAACGCCGCGAGGAGTGCCGCGATGCGCGAGAGAGAAGAGCGCATATTACTCGACCGTAGTTATCATGTCCCGTTTGATATCGTCGAAGGTTCCGTCTACTTTTTTGCCTGGATTAAGGATGTGGAGCGGGTCAAAGACGTTCTTGGTTTTCTCAAAGAGCTCAATCATATCGGCACCGAAGAGCATCGGGAGGTAGGGGGTACGAATGATACCGTCGTTGTGTTCGCCGGTCGTGGTGCCGCCAACCTCGATAACGAGCTTGTAGACTTCTGGCGCAAGGTCGAGAATGACCTGGCGGTTTTCTTCTTTCGTGAGATCCATGAGGGGAATAATATGGAAGTTTCCATTGCCGATGTGTCCTGCAACCGTATAGATGAAGTGTGAGGAATACTTTTGGAGGATGGCATTCAATTTTGGCAGGAATTCGGGGTAACTTGCAGGGGGAACGACGAAATCATCGATGAAGGGTGCGGTATGGAGACCGTGCACATTTTTCCGAAGAAGATTGAAGCTTTCGCGACGGACAATCCAGTACTTTTCGGATTCTTTCTCATTCTTTTCGATTTTCGTATTGAGGTGCATATCCGCGATCGCATCACGGGCGGCGGTAGCACGTCGATCAGCTTCTTCGATGGTATCTTCGGCAAATTCAGCCATAAGCAGGAGCTTGGGTACTCCGCCTGTCGCGACAGTCATCGCCTCGGGGATAAAGTCGATACCGAGCTTTGCCGCTTTGAGAGGACCCATTTGTGCCAACATCTGCGGCATAAATTTCACTGCGAGCGAGAAAGTATGATCGTCATAACTTTCGAATGACTCCGGATTCTGCAGGAGGACGCGTCTCACGATTTCTGGAAGAATAGTGAGGTCATTAAGGAAGATCACGAGCATCGCACGGTGTTCTTTCGGCTTCACGAGGCGAAGTTTCGCTTTCGTCCAGAGTGCGAGCGTCCCTTGCGAACCACAGATGAGTTTTGCGAGATTGAAGCTGCCGGTTGCGGGGTCTTTGATGCTCCAGAGTGCATAGCCAGCAGAGTTTTTGGAAACTTTCGGACGTTTTTCTTCGATGAGTGCGGCATGCTCGGTAAGTAATGCGTCCATCGTACGGTAAATGTCTCCCTCGAGTGAGGTGAGTTGTTTCTTCTCTGCAAGTTCTGCAGGACTGAGGGCTTTGAACGTCGTCTGTGAACCATCGGAGAGCACGACATCGACTTCTTCGACATACTTTTCCGTTTTTCCGTACTCAAGAGTGCGTTCGCCGCCTGAGTTATTTGACACAATACCGCCGAGAGCGGCCAGCTCACGACTTGCTGGGTAGGAGGGAAGAATGAGGTCTTTCTTGAGCGTCTCTTTTTCAAAATCACGGTAAAACACGCCTGGTTCGGTCACAGCATAGTCGTCACCTACTTCAAGCACGTGGTGCATATGCTTCGTAAATGAGATCACGACGCCGGTCGTGAGAGGTCCTCCTGACATATCAGTCCCCGCTGAACGGCCGGCAAGCGATATCGGCATACCTGCCTCATGCGCTTTCCGTACTTCTTTAACCGCAGCACTCACGGCATCGGCATTTTCCGGATACACGATGAGTTCTGGCATTCGCATAAATAGAGAAGTGTCGCGCGACGCTTCGCGTCGCGCGTTCTCGTCGCTCGTCACTTCTCCCTGCACAGCACTGGTCAGTGCTTGTTTCAAATCTTCAATAGTCATATGAGTGTCAGTATACTCGATGTCCCTATCGATACAGGGCAGGCGGCGCAAGAGAAAGGGGACTACGGTTATACAGCATTCGCACCCGTATTCGTAAAGGGTGAGTGCTATACTGAAGCAATTACTTCCTCACATAATTGCGCATGGACGAAAAGGTACAGTATGTAGCTTTAATCAGTGAGATTATTAAGAAGCAGTCAGTTATTCTCGGTCCTGAAATAGCCATACTGAAGGCACGGAGTGTGCCCGGCCTCGTGGTCGACAACGATGGTACCGTGAGTGGCGTGGGAGATAATCCCAAAGAGACGTTGCAGAAACTTGTTGATCAGTATGTGGAGCTCTCTGGCCTCATTGTGAAAAATGCTCTCGGGTCTATCTTCGCGAAGTACCCGGATCTCAATGTGAAGTAACCGTTACCATTCCTTTTATTTGCCATGAATAATCTTGAAACTGTGAGAACTCTTATCTTAAGCATCGGATGGCCAGTACTTATTGCAGGGAGTATCTATCTTTTCGTGAAAGGGCGCCGCGTCTATGGGATGGTGAAAGGTTCCTTGGTCGGGAAGATCACTAAGATTCTCGTCGTCAGTATGTTGGTCGGTATGTACAGCCTCGGTATCGTTACTACCGCGTATATGTCGGAGAATGTTACGAAGGGCGTGCTGCTTGGCGCACCAATCTTCGTGGTCTGGTTCGGTATGTTTGTCTGGGCAATGCAGACACTCGTATCGGCAAGTAATGAGGTGCACAAATTGAGTGAATGATCACGACGTCCTCACTACTTCAGTGCGGTGAGACGCGACCGGCTCCAGCACAGCTATGACACCCACCTCTCTCATCTTACTCGGTATCACGTGTGTGGCCGTCGGCATGAGCGTGTTTTTGAGTATTGAGAACCGCACAGCTAAACGAGTGCTTGAGAAGAGGGAGCGGGATGTGAGTCGGAGGATGTACGAACTTGCGATACTGAAAGAGCTCGGTGATCGTATTGGCTACTCGCTCAACGTGCAAGAAATTATTGATGTCATCACGAACTCCCTGCATCAGTTCATAGAGTATTCGGCAGTCTCCTATATGCTGCTTGAACCAGAGAAGGTTATGTTCAAGATCCATCTTGAGAATTCGGTGCACCGAGGTTTTGTAAATGAAGTACGGGACAGAATGCTCAGCTCGCTCGGAGCGCTGCTTGACCGTGAATTCGATACGAAGAATGTCGAAGAGATTCTCTCGGGAGCGATTCTTATTGAAGAGCTTGATGACCCAGTGCGTTCTTTCTTCAACATTCCGCTGGTTATTGATGAAAAGGTGGTGGGAGTGTTGACGGTCGCGGATACGAAAGAGGGGCTCTATAGAGAGGAGGAAATGACGCTCCTCTATAAGATTATCCAGCAGGCGTCAAAGGCGGTGACGAGTTTGCAGGGGGTGGTCAAGACCGAACAGGCGAAAGTGAACGCGATGGTGGAGAGTATGGAAGACGGGGTTGTGATGACCGACGCCGATTATCGCATTATGGTTATCAATCCGGCAGCACGACGAGTCATTGGACGGGAAGAGGAAGATGACATTACGATATTCGATTTTATCGACAATTTGGGAGGAAAAATGGATATCCGCGGACGACTCGAGGAGAGTGTGAAGCTCAAGAAAACGTATGAGTCAGAACGGTTTGAGATGCAGGGGCGATTCTATCAGGCATTCGTATCTCCGGTGAAGAATGTCTCGTCGTTGCACGAAGAGGGGGTCTTCGGGGGCGTTGTTATTTTCCATGATGTGACGCACGAAGTAGAGCTGGAGCAGGTGCGTGACGACTTCACCTCGATGATCGTGCATGAGCTGCGCACCCCGCTGAGCGGTATTCAAAAGGTGAGCGAGCTGCTGAAGACGTCGAAGAAAAGAACCGTCGCGGATACGAAACAGTACATCGATATTATCTATCAGAACTCCTCATCAATGCTCGATTTGGTGAATGACATCTTGGATGCTGCGAAAATTCAAGCAGGGAAGTTCGAGGTTCATCGCGAAGCCGCCGATATTGCGGAAGTGATTGCTGACCGGGTCGCGTTCTTTGCGCTCTCGGCGGCGGATAAAAAGATTCATCTTACGACTGCCATTGCCCCGAGTGTTCCGAAGCGTATTGCGTTTGATGTGCAGCGAATCAAGCAGGTGCTCAACAATCTTATGTCCAATGCCCTGAAATTTACCCACGAAGGTGGGTCAGTGACAATTGCTGCATTCCTGCATGAACCAGGCGCTGTAGTGGACACGGAGGTGCAGAAGTTGTCCTTGGTGCTGCCTGAGCCGCTTCCTGAAGACACATTTACCGCGCTCCCCGCATCACTCGTGGTTTTGGTGATTGATTCCGGAGTCGGTATTTCTGCAGAAAATAAGCCAGAATTGTTCAATAAGTTCAAACAGCTTGATAATGCGCCAACTTCGAATACGAAAGGGACGGGACTTGGTCTTGCGATTGCGCGAGGTATACTACAGGAACATGGTGGGAGTATCGATGTCAGTACAAAAATTGACGTGGGAAGTACGTTCTACTTTGTATTACCGCTTGTCCAAGCAGAACCTAATGCTTAATGTATGAAAAAAATACTCGTGATTGATGACGATATGACGTTTGTTGCAACGGTAAAGGCGTCGCTCGATCCAGCCCACTACATCGTAGAGTCTGCTGCCAACGGTACCCAAGGGATGGAACGCATCGCAGAATCAGTCCCGGATCTCATTCTTCTGGATATTAATATGCCGAAGATGAATGGCATCGAATTTCTTAAGGAGATGAATGAGAAATATGGCGACGGAGCTATTCCAGTGTTGGTGACCTCAAATATTTCGGCGCTCGATAAGATTAGCGAAGGAGTGTCCCTTGGTATTCGGGGCTATTTCATTAAGTCGGATGAATCTCTGCAGGGAATCATCAGGATCATCGACGGCGTGTTTAAGAAAGGAGGGGAGTAGTGCGAAGTGGTGCTGCTCGGTGAACAGTAGCGGAGAGTGTTGGCAGGAAAGTTGTGTATGTTGTGTACGTAGTTGTGGATAACGGTATTCCCTCTGACAGGAGGTGCTGGTACGCTCAGAGATATGGCACAGCGGACGACCGTCACCCCAGCTCAAGGAAAGACTCTTTCTTTCCTGAAGCGGTATATTGCGAAGAATGGTCAGGCACCAACGATGGATGAGCTTCGGACGGAATTCAGTCTGCGCTCACTGCGGAGTGTCACACAACGTCTCGAGGGACTTGAGCGTAAGGGGCTCATTACGCGAGACCGTTTCCAGCACCGGAGCATCCAGGTCTTGAAAGGCGATCATTCGGGTATTTCTGCAGGTACGATTCAAATACCGGTGATTGCCTCAGCAGGCTGCGATGCCATGGAAGTGTATGCGCAGGATGAGTTCGGCGAATACATTTTGGTAGATAAAAACCTCATCAGCGTCCATACCAATATTGCCGCCATTAAGGCAGTGGGTGACAGTATGCAGGATGCAGGTATTCGCAACGGCGATTACGTTATTGTGGAGGTGACTGAAGAGGTTGAAAATGGGGATCGTGTAGTGGCGATTCTCGGGAATATGGCGGTCATTAAACAATTCAAGCGAGCTGAGGGGGTCGTGTATTTGCATCCAGAAAATGCAAGTGGCGACTACCACCCGATTATTGTCGGCGCGGAGGATACCAAGATTTTCGGGAAAGTGCTAAGCGTTATTCCGGGTGTGGAATGGGTTGATGATATTAAGATTGAGTACTACCCAGGGTACTCGTCGAAGAGGTAGTTCGCCTGGTATACTGGGGTTCTATGGCAAAAGGAAATCATCGCGATAAAAAAGAGGTCAAGAAACCAAAAAAGGTCGTCAAGAAGTAAGTGCTGCAGAGAGGGCTGCTGACGAACGATCCTCTTGAAGGAGGATGGGCGACAATTCAGCATTACTACATTGTTCGCTACTAGTATACTTGTATGAAAAAAATTGAATGGAATAAGGTAACGTGGTACTCGAAACTTGCGGCGGTCATTGTATTCGTCGCGACGTTTGTGGTCGCGTTTAATCTCGGTGTGTTTTCTGAAGAGGTGCACATCGAGACGGCGCTCTCGACCGTCCCGGGCGCTGGACTCGGAGGTACTGCCGGTGCCCATTGCGGTGGATTCATCCGAAATGCACCAACCTGCGCGGCAGGCTACCATTGTCAGCTCAAGGTCAGTAATCCCGACACAGGAGGTATCTGTGTGCGGAATTAGTCAGTCCCGCGTAGCGTGTCTCCATGACGCAAGGCGAGGCACTGACCATACTGAAGACGGGCGCCAACGTATTTCTCACAGGCGAGCCGGGAAGCGGGAAGACGCATACGATAAATGCGTTTGTTGCCTGGCTTCGTGCCTCAGGTGTCGAGCCGTCGGTGTGTGCGGCCACCGGCATTGCGGCGACGCACGTAGGAGGCATGACGCTGCACTCGTGGAGTGGCATTGGTATTGCCGAATCTCTCTCAGAGGCCGATATAGACCGAATTGCGAGTAAGGAACATATCGCGCGCCGTATTCAAAAAGCCAAGGTGCTTATCATTGAGGAAATATCGATGCTCGCAGCGACAACATTTGAAATGGCTGATGCGATTTGTCGCGAGGTGCGGCGACTCGATCAGCCGTTTGGGGGACTGACGGTGGTACTCGTGGGCGATTTTTTCCAACTACCACCTATTGCGCGTGGGCGCGAGGTAACGTTTGCGTACGAGTCACCAGTATGGCGTGATCTGAATCTCATAACGTGCTACCTCACGGAGCAGTACCGACAAGATGATACGGCATTTCTTGATGTGCTCTCAGCGATACGTTCAGGTGAGGTGGAGATCGTGCATCACGAAGAATTGCTTCGACGCAAAGTGAGCCCGAACGAGCTCCCTGCTGCTGCACCAAAACTTTTTTCACATAATGCCGATGTGGATCGTATTAATGCTGAAGAATTGGCGAAACTGCCGGGCGCCGTGCAGAAATTCCGTATGAGTTCGAAAGGGAAAGATTCTTTAGTGGATGGCCTGAAGCGAGGCTGTCTTTCTCCGGAGATTCTTGAGCTTAAGGAAGGGGCGGCAGTGATGTTCACGAAGAATTCTCCGCAGGGGAAATTCGTGAACGGGACACTTGGTACGGTCGTCGGATTTGATACGGACGGTTCGCCGATAGTGGAAACAAAAGAAGGTCTTCGTATCGGGACGGAGCCTATGGAATGGCAGCTAGAAGAACAAGGGAAAGTGAAGGCAAGTATCTCGCAGTTGCCACTGCGACTCGCCTACGCGATGACAGTGCACAAGAGTCAGGGGATGAGTATGGATGCGGCCATCATCGATCTCTCGAAGGCATTTGAGTACGGACAGGGGTATGTCGCGCTCTCGCGGGTGCGGCGCTTGAGCGGCGTGTATCTTCTCGGATTGAATCAACGCGCACTAGAAGTCCATCCTGAGATTCTTGAAAAAGATAAAGATTTCCGTGCGGCATCTGAAGCGGCGCGAGATACGTTTGCCGAGATGTCTCCATCTGAAGTTCTTCTGCTCCAGAAGAAGTGCATAAAAGCGATGGGCGGTGCATGGATGGAGGATGTGCCGACAGCACTATCCTCGAGTATTCCGCATGCCGGACTTCCTGGTCGTCTTGCGGAGACCCTCCAAGCAGTACGGGAAGGAAAATCGCTTCCCGGAGTTGCAAAGGAACGTGGCCTCACTGCAGCAACAATTGTGAAGCATCTTGAAGAGTTGTCCGAGCTTGGGAAGCTTTCCCGAATCGATTTTGCGCACCTCGTACCCATTGCTGTCATCGATGAAGTACATGAAGCATTGGCGGCCGAGACGAGCGAGAAACTCGCGCCGGTATTCCACGCGCTCCGCGGTCGGCATTCTTTTGAGACGATTCGTCTCGTGCGGCTTATGCGAGGGGAGTAGGGTTCGACTGTACCACGCTCTGTATCACGCTGAGTGTCTCGGCAGGCCCGCTCACTTGGTGCGTAGGGATGCCGGTCTCTTTCACAATCTCATCATTTCCTCCAGGGAACAGGGCGTCACCGACATACTGCATCTCATCTATGGGTATGGCGACGATGTCAGAGAAACGCCGCACGCCGTACGCTTTCGTGATACCGACGCGGGTAATATCGATGGAGCTTGTGGCATTTGCACGAATTGAAAAATCAGGAAGCTCTTGCATCAGAAGCTCTTGAGCGGGAAGGCGTTTTGTCCGGTCCGGATCCCAGACTTTCTTCGCTGCAATAGGGGCTTCTTGGCCCAGTGCTGACCAGGTGATTTGGGAACCACGGTCCTCAATTTGCTCACCCCACACCTGCGGAGGCGGCGTGTCGAGACCGGTTGCATGGAGTACTTTTGCGAGTGCTTCGAGTACGCGCTGCTTCTCTTCAGGAGTAAACGGATTGTTGTAGAGGAATTCCCACGTGCCGTCTTTCCAGGTGTAGCACTGGGCGGCACTCGTTGGGAAGAGGTACAGGTTCGTAAGATCTGCGCCTTCGGGAAGGCCACTGAGAAATTGTTTCTGGAATTGCTCATAGGAGCCGCCCGACATAATAGCAACGGGCATTTTCTTCAAAAGTGCTACCAGCACAGCACCCATTTCTGGTGCAAGCGCCGACTTGCTCTCGGTAAGAGTACCGTCGATGTCGAAGATCATTGCGCGAGGAGCGGACATAGATTACGAAAGAGCAGTAATGATGTGCTTCAGAGATGCAGTAGCGACACCGAGTACGCGGTCAGCCGCACCGTAGTACAAGTAGAGCGTATCCTCGCGCACGATAGCACCGCAGGAGAAGACGACGTTCGGTACGTCCCCTTTCTCTTCATAGAGTTCAATCGGCTCGAGAAGCGGATCAGCGGTGCGGGCAAGTACGGTGGTACCCGCCGCATCAAGCACTGCCGCGCCGAGTCGGTACGTCTTATTGTGGGAGATACCGTGGTAGATCATAAGCCAAGTATTTCCGACTTTAATAGGGGGTGCAGCAATACCGACCTTTTCGCTGTCCCACATACCGCGTCGTGGTCCGAAAATTTCGATGCAGCGACTGGCTCGCTTCCCGGTGGTGATGTCTGGCAATAAGTCAGCGCAGATTTGGTTATTGATGCGGTGGTAGAGGAGGTAGTCGTTATCGATGCGCTCTGGGAGAAGGGCGAGATCTTTATCATCGATACCCGGAGGGGTGAGGATAAATGGCATCGTCCAACGCTCCCATCGCCGCGCGAGAAAATCTTCAACACTGATCGAGGATACTGCTCCCGCAGGTGCGTGCACGCCGTCGTACGCGGTATACGTCATATGGAGTGTATCGCCGATGCGTACGATACGAGGGTCCTCGCAACCGGAGTTGCCTGTCGGGGAGCTTCGTTTCATTTCAAACTCAGCTCGGGGCACGTAGATGGGTGCCGAGAGTCGTTCGTCGATAGTGACCCCGTCGTGAGAGAGTGCGAGACCGACCGTCGACGTGTTGGCTGCGTCGACTGCACGATAGAGGATGTAGGCTATGCCATTGATGTCGATAGCTGCGGCATTAATCACGTCTTTTGCCTCGAATCCGTCACCCTGCGGAGAGAGAATTGGATTTTGCGGCGCGCGGGTAAAGGTGCGTGCCGGGCGGGCAGGGTCGAGAGCTCGTAGGAGGTCGTGGAGCTTCACACTGGCTTTTGCACAGACAGTATCAGCGGCGCCGTACCAGATATCGAGTCGTCCGTTCCCGTCATAACTCGCACTTGTCGGGAAGACGATATTCGGTACAAGACCGTACTCTTCATAGAATTCTTGTGGCACGAGCATCGGATTTGTACGGGAGATAAGTACCTGGGGGTTATCACGATCGAGGATTGCTGCTTCGATTGAGAAAATACGTTGACGCTCATCGTAGTAGTTTTGAATGTAAGAATAGATCAAAAGCCATCCTTGCTCAGTGCGGAGCGGTGACGCGCCAACTTCAATGTGGTCATGGTCATCGCGGCGGAGTTCGGGCAGGGCGTGTTCAGAGAGATTGGCGTGCCATGTTTCCCAGTAGCTAGGGTCAAAGAACTCTTCTATACGCTTTGCGCGAGCGATACCAATCGTTGGGCGAGGATGTTCCGCGGTCCAGTCGGTATGTGCCGTGAGCACGAGCACAATGTCTCCATTGATG
>JAKAKH010000046.1 GCA_021824605.1 bacterium | reverse complement strand
CTTGATGGCGGGACAACCGTACAAAATGATGCGAACGGCAATGCTCGCTTCAACAACGTGACACCCGGTGTGCACCAGGTTGTCGAAACGCCAGCCGGAAGCACCTGGAAACTTCTTTCCGTCACTCCAGCAGAAGGGAAGGTGACGGTACAGAGTGGTGCTACGTGTTCAGCGGTGGTGTTTAAGAATCAGCAGGTCATACCAGTGAATCCTCCACCACCCGCACCAACCTGCACCCTCACCGCCAATCCACCATCACTCATTAGCGGTATCGGTGCCTTCTTCACTGGCAACTCTTCGACGCTTTCCTGGACAACGACCAACGCCACCTCGTTCTCTATTGATCAGGGTATCGGTGCGGTGACCCCAGTTGCCTCTGGTTCGGTGAAAGTTTCTCCGACCACCACGACCACCTATACCGGCACCGCGATTGGTTCCGGTGGGACGGTCCACTGCACCGCGACAGTGACGGTGAATCCTCCGCCACAACCAGGTGCGCCAACCTGTACGCTTTCGGCTTCGCCGACGGTGGTAAATATAGGCGATCACACAACACTCTCCTGGACGACGACCAATGCGGACACATTCAGTATTGATACGGGTATCGGTGTCGTGAGTCCGGCGGTCAGCGGTTCGATTAGTTCCCATGCTATTAACGCGAACACAACGTTTACGGGAACAGTAGTAAGCCCGACTGGTCAGGTAGCAACCTGCACCACTACGGTGACTGCAAGTGGCGGTGGTGGCGGTGGTGGTCCATCGTGCACTCTTACGGTAAGTCCAACCAGTATTCCTTCGGGAAGCAACGCAACGCTCTCGTGGGGTGGCAGTGAAATTGCAAACGTTGATATCGATAATGGTATCGCGACGGCAACGAGCTCTCCCGGATCCGTGGAACTTTCTCAGCCGTCAGTAGGGACGCATACGTATACGGGCACCTTCCATGCTACGACTGGACAAACACTCACGTGTTCGGCAACCCTCACGGTGACCGGAGGTGGTAGCGGTGGGGGCTGTACCAGCAACTGTGGTGGTGGCGGTGGGGGCACCCCTTCTCCGACCATTACGCTTGCGGCTCTGCCGCACGTGAATGCTCAGCCACTTGCCTATCTGTATCTCTCACAGATTCCGTATACGGGTCTTGATCTCGGACCGGTGGGTACGACCGTGTATTGGCTGGTGCTTATCAGCGTCTCGCTTGCATTCGCATATCTCGTACTCTTCGGCGTCGTGCCTTTTATGAATCGTTCCGCACGCACTTTCGGTGAACGAGTACGAGAGGCACTGAATGCCGAGAGACTCGCTCCTGCAGTCGCTACGGTTCAACCAGAGAGTCCTGTGCTTGCAGCAGCAACGCATGAGACTCCTCGCGGATACTCATCGTATGACGGCTTCAAGTCGTTTGCGCGAGATGGAGCACTCTCGATCGAGGACGTGGTGAAAGGGCTCTCTCGGGAGCATGTTGCTCATACCGCACAACAGCCGGTCGAGCCGGCGCCGGTAGTCGAGATTCCTCCAGCACCACTCTCACAGTACGTTGAGCCAATACGGGAAGAGGTCTTTGGACTCGACATGTCGCCGACACAGACACACCGCTTTGCATCGGCAATCGTGAGAGGTGATCGCAATGCTGTCTTCGCTGGCTTGCGTGAGCACGTGCAGAACGGCGGCACACCGGAGCAGCTGCTCTCAAAGACAACCTGTCTCATCGATGATGTGTATCGTTCTCGTGTCGATGGTACTGAGTGTGATGCGGACATTGCCCGTCTCACTGCGCGTCTCGATACCCCAACACTTGAGAAGCTTGTTGCGTCGCTCGTGACGGCTATTGATTCAAGTTATACTGCGGGAGTAACCGGCGCGAAGCTCGCGCTCACTCGCGCACTCGCGGTGCTTGGAGCGTAAGACGCACGCAAAATAAAAACACCCTCCGGTAGGAGGGTGTTTTTATTTGCGGGTAGTGATTTCTTCAGTTGCTCTTTTGATGAAGTCAGCGACGGACATCGGGTCAAGTTTTCCATTGTCGCGGCTATCGACGGAGACAGTTTTTGCGGCAATTTCTGCATCACCAACAACAAGCAGGTACGGGATCTTTTCCGTCTTTGCGTGACGAATCTTCTTACCGAGAGATTCGTTTGCCTCGTCACTGTCTGCGCGGATGTGGGCCGCTTCGAGTGCAGCGACGACCTCTTTCGCATACGCGGCGTGCTTTTCAGAGACTGGTACTACTCGTGCCTGTACGGGGCTGAGCCAGAGTGGGAACGCGCCCGCGTAGTGCTCGATCATGACCGAAAGGAAACGTTCGAGCGAGCCCGAGATAGCGCGGTGGATCATAACAGGACGAACTTTGTTGCCAGTCTCGTCAGTATAGTCAAGATTGAAACGCTCGGGTTGCACGAAGTCGAGCTGAATTGTCGCAAGCTGCCACTCGCGTCCGATAGCGTCCTTAAACATAAAATCGAGCTTTGGTCCGTAGAAGGCCGCCTCACCTTCGCCGCGGGTGAGCTGGAGTCCGTGTGCGTGACCGATTTCTTCGAGTCGCTGCTCGGCCATATCCCAGACCGCGACGTCCCCGAGATATTTTTCTGGCGTGTTCGGATCGCGGACGGAGAGTCGTGCCGAGTAGGAATTTTCTTTCAACATGCCGACGGCAGTGTAGAAGTCTTTGATGATAGACACAATATTCGCCACCTCGGTAGCGATTTGATCAGGGCGACAGAAGACGTGGCCGTCGTCTTGCGTAATCGAGAGTACGCGTGACAGACCCATAAGCTCACCGCTCTGCTCGTCGCGGTACACTTTCGTCACGTCAAAATAACGGATAGGGAGGTCGCGGTAACTTCGCCCCCGGCTCGCATAGATCTGGGTATGGTGGGGGCAGTTCATCGGCTTCAGCATAAAATGCTTATCACGACCGTGGACCTGGAAACCGTCGTCCTTATATTTATCCCAATGCCCTGACACTTTATAGAGGTCAGGTTTCGCGAGGTGGGGGATATCAACTTTCCCGTACCCGTATTTTTTGTTGAGTGTCCACAGAAAGTCGGCGATAGTGTCGCGCAAGAGCGTGCCTTTGGGCGTGAAGAGGGGAAGGCCGGCACCCACGAGGTCAGAAATAACAAAAAGATCCAGGTCCTGGCCGATCTTGCGATGGTCGCGCTTCTTCGCTTCTTCGCGTTGCGTGAGGTACGCATCGAGCTCGTCTTTCGTTTCGAAGGCGAGGCCGTAGATACGCGTGAGCATCGGGTTCTTCTCATCGCCGCGCCAATAGGCTCCTGCAACGCGATCGAGCTCGAAGGAGTCAGGGTCGATTTCCGCGGACGGCTTCTCAGCATGACCGCCACGACAAAGATCGGTAAAATCACCGGCCGTGTAGAGCGTGATGTCTTCGCCTTTTTCTGAAATCTCATCAATGAGCTCCAGTTTGAAAGGATTCCCTTCGAACTTGGTGCGAGCCTCGTCTGCGGAGACTCTCGCTCCCTGCATAGTTGCCCACGAGAGTAGGTGAGAGCGCATGCTCTCGGCAAGAGCAGCGAGGTCTTCTTCATTTGGCTTGGCGCCACCGGAGAAATCGAAATCGTAGTAGAAGCCGGTGTCGATCGCGGGGCCGATGGTTGGTTTTGCGTGCGGATATTTCTCCTTCACTGCAGCCGCGAGCAGGTGGGCGAGCGTATGGCGTTTTGCTTCGAGCGAACTCATAGTGGAGAGGATACCATAAGAACGTTTTGCCGCGTACTGCTCTTTCAGAGGAGAACTTGCGTGCTTTTAGTAAGTGTGTTTTTATATAGGTGCCGCCGAGTGCGCTTGTTCGTTGCCCCACGACTGGCGCAGGTCGCGGTCCGTTCTTTCGATCGATCGATACGCCAGGTCAACTTCCATCCCCTGGAGAAATCGGAGTTGCAGTTAAAGGAAGTAAGGCCGGTTCGCCACAAGCGACCGGCCTCCTCTTTTTATAGCGCCGTGCTTACAACGGTTTCAATTCTTCGATGGCAATAGAGGGTTCACCATTTCGTACGGTTACTTTGCCTTTGATCAGGAGACATGTGTCAGGGACAATAACAGCTGCGTGCTCTTTAAATAATTTCGGGAAAACGACCGCTTCAATAGAGTCGGTGGTGTCCCCAATAGTGAGGAAGGCCATTTTCTCACCGCTTTTCGTAAGGATGGTGCGGACGACGGAGATGAGTACTGGCAAGATAATGAGCATGCCGGTGCGCGGCTCTTCTTTAATCTTCGCTATTGAGAGATGTGCTTTTTTCACTAACGCTTCGTGTGCATCGAGCGGATGGCCAGAGATATAGATGCCGAGCAGCTCTTTCTCCCAGGCGAGTTTTTCGAGGAGTGAGATGGGTTTCCCTTGAGGAAGTGAGAGCGGTGGCGGTGGCATCAGTGCGCCAAAGAGCGAGTCTTGAGGAGCCGTGGCGGTCGCTTCGCGATGGTACGCAAGCATCGTTTCAATATGTTCAAGCAGGGTGCCGCGACCGCCAGTGTCAGCGCTGAGCGAGTCGAGCGCGCCGCATTTAATAAGCGATTCGAGCGATTTGCGATTGAGGTTTTTTGAACCGACGCGCGCGAGGAAGTCAGAGAGAGAAGTGAATGGTCCGTGTGCCGTACGCTCAGCGATAATCGCTTCAGAGATGCCATCGCCAAAATTCTTGATAGAGGAAAGTCCGAAGCGGATAGCCTCTTTTTCTTTCCCAACGACCGTGAAGACGGTGCCGCTTTCGTTTACGTCAGGCGGCAGCACGGGGATTTGCATACGTTTTGCCTCAGCCACGAAAATGGCGATAGCGTCGGTGTCACCTGAGTCAGCGGTCAGCAGCGCGGCGAGGTATTCGACCGGATAGTTCGCTTTCATATAGGCAGTCTGGTACGCGACTTTGCCGTAGCTTGCAGCGTGCGCTTTGTTGAAGCCGTAGGCGGCAAAAGGTTCGATCAGCTCCCACAATTTCTCCGCGAGTGGTTTCGTGAGTTTCCCGTACTCGATAAATCCTTTCAGTAATTTTTCTTTCTCGGCTTGCATCACGGCGGGGATTTTCTTTCCCATTGCTTTGCGGAGCGCGTCTGCCTCGAGCCAGGAGTAGCCGGCAAGCTTGATGGCGGTCAGCAGCACGTCGTCTTGGTAGACAAGGATACCGTACGAGAAGTCGAGGTATTCCTGCATACGAGGATCGAGATAGCGGATGAGTTTTGGATTGTGCTTACGTTCAATGTACGTAGGGATAGTCTCCATCGGTCCTGGGCGATAGAGTGCCACCATCGCGTTGATATCGTGAATGGTTGAGGGTTTGAGTTCTTTCAGCCAGCGGGTCATCCCCGATCCGTTTAATTGAAATGTGCCTTCAGTTTCTCCGCGGGCGAGCATCTGGTAGGTTTTTGGATCATCAATCGGGACGTTCTCAATATCGACTTCGATAGCGCGCGTTTCTTTGACGCGTGCGACCGCATCCGCAAGGATGGCGAGGTTCTTGATACCAAGGAAGTCGAACTTAAGGAGTCCGACGCCGCCGTACTCGTCGGTAATCGAGTACATATCGTACTGGGTAATGAGCTTGCCAGTGCCTTTCGGGTCGGGCTGCACCGGCGACCATTCAGTAAGTGGTGTCGGCGCGACGACGATACCGGCAGCGTGCACACCGACGTGCCGGACACAGCCCTCGATACGTCGTGCGAGGTCGATGATCTCTTTTGCATCCTCGTCTTCGTCATAGATTGCTTTCAGATCCGGTTCAAGCTCCAAGGCTTTCTCGATGGTCATAGGGAATCCCTGGGAGCCCATGGGAATGAGTTTGGCGAGTCGATCGCCGATGGTGTAGGAGTGGCCAAGAGCGCGCGCCACGTCGCGGACGGCGGCGCGCGCCATCATGGTGCCGAAGGTACCGATCTGTGCGACATGGTCCTCACCATACTTGCGCTTGGCATACGCAATCATGTCATCGCGACGGTTGTCGGCCATATCCATGTCGATATCCGGCGCTTTTGGACGTTGCGGATTCAAGAAACGTTCAAACGGAAGTTTGTAGAACAGGGGATTCACGTTCGTGATGCCAATAAGATAGGCGACAAGGCTACCGGCTGCTGAGCCGCGGGTGGTGGTAAGAATGCCGGCACTCTTCGCGAAGCGAAGCAGGTCAGCAACAATGAGGTAGTACACGGCGAATCCCTTGGTAATGATGATGTCGAGCTCGTAGTCGATACGATCAGTCATTTCTTTCGTCTCGGTAAGACCGCGC
>JAKAKH010000003.1 GCA_021824605.1 bacterium | reverse complement strand
GTTCGTAGGGACGTACATACCGAGACCAGTGAAGGTTGCGGTTGCGTATGGCGCTGTCGTGCTCGTCGTAAGAGCTGATGTTGCAGTCTTGGTTGCACCATTGACATCCTTGTAGGTCACCGTCACGTTCGTTACCGAAGTTGCGACGTTGTTTGGAACGAGGATAGCAAGGTTGTTCACCGTGAAGGCTGAGTTCTGAGCGGCGAAGTTGAATTCACCGACGTTCACTGAGCTTGCACCGGCGAGGATATTGTTGCTGACCGGATCACCCGCACCGCGAGTGACGGTAAGCGTACCTGTGCCGAGGGTAATGGTCTGCAGTGCAACAGCAGTACCAACCGATGCTGAGGTGTTCGTGAGATCACCCGAGCCGGTCGTGCCGGTACCAACCGATGCGACAATCGTACCTGCGTTTGCGCCCGAGAGGACGTTTGCGTAGATATCGACAGTCTTCGTTGACGAAGCTGGAACGTCGAGGGTCACCGAGACAGAGTTGCTCGTCGATGGGGTCGTTACGACCGAACCGAGAGTAGTCCCTGTTGCGCTGTCCTTAAGCGTCAAGTTCGTAATGGTCGAAGAAACTGCATTTGCGAAGGTAACATTGATCGTATTGACCGTGATACCTTCCGTTGCCCCTGCTGAGAGGGTGAACGAACCAATCTTGGCATTCGTTGCTCCAGCGATGATGGTCTGGTTACCATAGCCAGTTGCCTTCGTTGCGGTAAGCGCTGAAGAGGTAACGGTGATGGAATTACCCGACACATCGTTTGTACCTGCAGTACCGTTCGGCACACCGGTTGTGGTGAGCGAAGAAGTACCCTGGGCATTGTTTGAACTTGCTGCGAGCGAGACAACCACCGTGTCACCTGACGCGAGGTTATTGCCGTTCGTAAGCTGCGCATCTGCGTAGACATCAACCGTCGTCACCTGTCCTGCTGGGAGGATAAGGGATGAACCGAGGGAGAAGTCAGTCTTGTTTGCAAGGAGAGAACCAATGTCCTTGGTGGAGCCAATCTGGACACCATTGACCATGATCTTACCGTTGTTCAAACCGCCAACACCATCGAGTGCACCACCGGTTGCGGTCGTACTTGCGTAGACGTAGAGGTCAGAGACCTTTACGTTTTCACCCGAGGCGAGCATATCGAAGGATGCCCACTTCACTGACGAAGCACCAACTGCAATGTTCTGCGTAGGTGAGGAAGGATTGCGGGAGACCGAGACTCCTGAGGAGCTTGCGGAATTGACCGTAACCACTGCCGTCGAAGCTGACGCGAACGCGAGGTTGTTGTACGTCGGAGTGACAGCCTGGTTAAGCTGGCTGTCTGTGAACATACCGTCTGAGCTGCGCTGGACCGAGAACTGGATGGTGCGTGAAGCAGCACCCGTACCGATGTTTGCAACAACCTTAACGATGTGTGTCTGTGTCGACATCAAGAACGGCGTAGCACCGAGGTCAAAGGTGACCGAGCGATCTGCGTTCATCGATGGGACTGCGCTGCCAACCTGGACACCGTCCACCATAAGGCGGAGGTTCGTGATGTACTGCGAATCAGCCGAACCGAGGTTCATGAACTTCATCGACGAGAGCTTCACAGGGTTGCCAGAAACAGCAATTGAATCCTGCCAGACTGGGTAGTCGTTTGAAGGGCTGATATTCGTTGCTGATGACGGAGTCGGATTGACTGCGTAGTTTACCGTTGCAAGCGTTGCATTCGAGATTGACTGGTAGCCAGAGTTGATCGGGAAGCTGACTGAAGAGTCAAGCGTACCGTTGCTGGTTGCCGAGACAAGGCTCACACCGATCTGCTGACCTGAGGTACCGGTCGCGATATCCGAGCGGACCGAGACCGTGTAGGTCATGCCTGCTGGAACCGTGAAGAGTGCCGTAGGATCAGAGAAGGTGAATGCTGAGTTGCTGACGCCAGCTGAGTCGGTGATGCGGGTCATACCATTGTAGAGGTAGACGTTGCTCATCGTAGCGTCGTTGCTGACACCCGTTCGCTTGAACGAGAGCGCCGTCACGTTGATCGGAGAAGCTGTTGGGTTCGCGAAGACGAAGTCTCCGAGATCACCAACACCCTGACCTGCAACGAGAACCGTACCGTTTGGTGAGGTTGCGGAGAGCGAGACCTTGAGGCCTGTGCCCGTACCTGCGCCAGTGCCGGTGGTACCGGTTGTTGAACCGCTACCGAGGCTCCAGTGTGCACGTGAGATGCTACCGAAGTAGCCAGCCGCCGGTGAGACACCGACTGACTTCTGCCACGCGATAACTGCAGTCTTCGTAAGGGCACCGAAGTAGCCCGTTGCGTTGACCGTCATGAAGCCGTTTGCCTTCAAAGCATTCTGGAGGCAAGTGACTTCTGCACCCGTTGAGCCGACCGTCATGTCCTTCGTGAAGGAGCATGATGAGCCAGTTGACGGAGTCGTCGGTGTGGTAGGTGTGCCGCCCGTGAGGGAAGCCTGAACGTTTGCGATCGTCGATGCATCAGCACCGAAGGACGTGAGGAGCGAGAGGATCGACTGGACCTGTGCGCTCGTCAACGCTGCAGCATGCGCCATAGGCGCGAGTGAGAGCATTGACGTCGCCATTGCGAGTCCGGTCGCTACTGCCGCGACTTTCGCCATCGCTTTTGTAGTTACCTTGTTCATAACAATTGTTAATTATTTTAGACGCACATAGTAATCAAGTTGAGTTCGCACTACAGGGAGTACTTCACAACAACAGTGTCGTGAGGACACTCCTTGTTTTCTTAGTCGCACACATCAAGAACATTGCGCACAATTTTTACACTATCCCACAGCGCACCGTGTCGACCAGTGCGCCATGGATTAGTTGGCAAGGATAATGTTCAACTCTCGTTGAACTATTCAGTTATCAAAGTACGCCCTCCGAGAACAAACGTGTCCTCGTGAGGACTAGTGCTAAGTATATAGCGCTTACGCTTGTTCTCGGGTTCTGGTGTGTGGATAACAACCAGGAAATACCAAAGCAAAAGAGACCGTTTCCGGCCTTTTCACTCCCTTATTTCCTAGTCGCTACCACAGAGGCCATAGTACCAAATACGCGGCCCGTAGTCAAAATGTTCTGACATATACCTATATATAGGTATATGCATAAAAAAATCCCAAGATGTCATCTCAAGATGACATCTTGGGATTTTACAGAAGACCTCACGCAACAAGAGAGTAGGTGCTCCAACGACGCTCCCCTTGTTTCGCTACGACCCCCGACTCGATCAAGGCTGCAAGCTCTCGTTGAATTGTTTTTTCAGATACTCCGCGAATGAGTGTGGAGATGTCCTTAATGCTGACACTTCCTTTACTGCGTATGACGGACATCACGGCGTCACGTCTGTCCTTTATAGATTCTTTCGGTGCTGTAGTGTTGTCTTTTATCTGTCCTTTAGCTACTGCGCGTAGCGTCGCTGGCACGTGTCGCCGCGGCGTCTGCGGCTGCTGTGGCGAAGCGAGTTCTGCCGTACTGTGGAGCAGTTCATTTTTCGATGCGGTCTTTGCAATGCTTGAAAGCGTTGGTGCATCGTCAAGAAAAAGACGTGGCTCTTCATACCCCGCCACTTCTTGCAGTAACGTATGCGCTTCACGCGTAATGAGATCAGCATTCATGGTCGAAAGTAGTCCTCCTGTCCGCGCGATAGAGAGCACGCTCGAGAGCGAGAGGAGCTCACGCGAGAGTGCCGTCCGAGCGACCGCAGGTGAGAGCACTGCAGCATCGACAAGACCGATGGCGATCGCATCAATACGGTTCCTGAGTGAGACCGATTCTGAGAAAGCTGGAGCGATCAGGTGCAGCGCTTTCGCCAGACGTTCTGCTTTTTTATAGATAAAGACTCTGCGTATGTCCTTTTCGAAAATGTTATTAAATATACTTTTTTCTAAGACAAAGTCTCCATTGTGACCAACACTGCGGTTTAGTGAGCCCTGTTTCGACACATTTTGGATATGCGTATTCTGTCCTTTATCTGATTCTCCGTGTCTCATATCGTATGGGACAGTATACTCCTCTTCTGACCTTGAGGGCAACTTCTCGCCCACGCTCTCTCCCCCGCCTCCCGTCGTGTCCGCTGCTCTCGCTATCACACTACGTGGTGGTACACTATATGCATCATATGAGCCGTAAAAATAGTCGAGCGCGCGCGAGTCGCGCCCAGAAAAAAGTGGTGCGCGAGTACAGTACGCTTATCCGGTACGCTTCCACGATCGTTCTCCTTGCCATTGGCGTCCTCTTCTTGCTCGGTATGTTTGGTGCTGCCGGCCCAGTCGGATCAGCTCTCTTTATTGCGAGCTACAGCATCATCGGTATCGGCGCATTCCTCCTGCCTATCGCTCTCATTGCTGTCGGTCTCTACGCTGGGTTTGGACAACCAACAATCGAACCTCTCACCGCCTCAGGGACACTCCTCATCGCCGCATCGGTTCTCGCATTTGCCGGACTCTTCCCGGGTGTCCAATTCGGCGGTATGGCCGGCACCTGGCTCGGACAGGTGCTCTCCGGCTTCTTCGGCTTCTGGGGAGCAAGTGTCCTTCTTATAGCGATGGTCGCTATCGGCATCGCCATTGTGAGCGACATCGAAGCGCTGGTACTGCTTCTTGGAGAAGAAGTCTCTCATCTCTGGGAGCGTGCCCGTGAATCTCGCGCCGCGCGAAAGGAACGACAGCTCGCCGAGCAGGCTGATGAGGAGTTTGAGGATGTTGTCGGCGTCCCACTTCCCGACGACGAGCCGAGCGACGCAGAGTCGCACGAAGAGGCCCCTCTTCCTGAACCCGAACACGAACCAATCGTCACCATCTTCAATCGCTCTGAAGGATCACAGGGCACTGGCATCGCGAACTTCGACGCTGAGTATGAAGCACCGCCACTCTCGATACTCGGTGCTGATAAGGGGAAACCCGGCGTTGGCGATATCAAAGCAAATGCGAACATCATCAAACGTACTTTTCAAAATTTCGGCATTAGTCTTGAGATGGATGAAGTCTCGGTCGGCCCAACGGTCACTCGCTACGCAGTGAAGCCCGCTGAGGGGGTTCGCCTTTCGAAAATAGTCTCGCTTGCGAATAATCTCGAACTCGCGCTTGCCGCCCACCCCGTCCGTATCGAGGCACCTATTCCCGGGAAGTCACTCGTCGGCATCGAGGTACCGAATACGACCAAAGCAATGGTCGGACTCGGCGGCCTTATGAGCGACACGAAGTGGAGCGATAGTGACAAGCCTCTCCTTGCCGCGCTCGGTCGCGATATTACGGGTACTCCCCACTACGTGAATGTCGCGAAAATGCCGCACGGCCTCGTTGCCGGCGCAACGGGAAGCGGGAAGTCGGTTGCTATTCATGCACTCATCACCTCACTCCTCTATCGAAACGGGCCGAACCAGCTCCGCTTTATTATGATCGACCCGAAGCGCGTCGAACTCACCGCCTATAACGGTATCCCCCACCTCCTCACTCCGGTTATTACCGATCCAAAGAAGGCCATCTTCTCGCTCAAGTGGGCCGCGAAAGAAATGGAACGCCGCTATAACCTCCTTGAGAAGGAGCAGGTGCGAGATATCACCTCCTATCATGCCACAGTCTTCGAACCAGCGAAGAAGAAGGGCCTCGAAGATATGCCTGAGGCGCTTCCCTATATCGTGATTGTGATCGACGAACTCGCCGACATTATGCATAGCTACCCGCGCGAACTCGAGAGCTCGATTGTCCGACTTGCGCAGATGAGTCGTGCGGTCGGTATCCACCTTATCCTCTCGACCCAGCGCCCGTCAGTGAACGTCATCACCGGTCTCATCAAAGCCAACGTTCCAACCCGTATGGCGCTCCAGGTCGCCTCCCAAATAGACTCGCGCACTATTATTGATAGTGCCGGGGCTGAATCCCTCCTTGGCGCTGGCGATATGCTGTATCTCTCAAGCGATATGCAGAAACCTGTCCGTATCCAAACGGCCTATATCAGCGAAGCGGAGGTGAAGAAAGTCGTAAGCTATATTAAGAGTCATAACGCTGGTGACCTCTCGAGTATCGACTTCGGCGGACCAGGCACGACCGGTATCCAGTCGCATGATCCGAATGATGTCATTGGACTCGTGAATGGCAGCTTCGACGATGATGAGATCGATGACGATCTCTACGAAGATGCCCGAGCTGCCGTCGAAGAAGCTGGGCGCGCCTCTACTTCCTACCTCCAACGTAAGTTGAAGATCGGCTACTCGCGCGCAGCTCGCCTGATGGACGTACTTGAGGCAAAAGGCATCATCGGACAGGCAGATGGTTCAAAACCACGCGAGGTGCTCTCCGTCGCTGCAACTCCCTCGCCGCATGGCTCCGACGTCGAGGACGACTTCTAATATGATTCGCTCTCTTCTCGCCCTCACTCTCGTCCTGCTTACCGGCTATGGTCTCATCGAAGCCTGGCCGCTCATCGCCGGTCCTGGCCTCACGGTTGCGTCACCGCAAAATGCCGCCTCCTTCCCCGGCGGGACCGTGACTATCTCCGGGAAAGCTTCGCGCGTTGCCCTTCTCACTCTTGATGGTGCACAAGTTCTCCACGATCAAGACGGGTCATTCTCAACAACTCTTACCTTTCCTCACGGAACCTCTATACTTACCCTCATAGCTACCGACCGGTTCGGACGCCACGTCGCCACGACCCGTTCGATATTTGTCCCTGATTAATCCCTATCCTATGGCTCTTAAAAAACCAGCGAAAGAGAAAGTGCTAAAGACAGTCACTGCCACAAGCAGCGATAAAGACGAGAAGCAGAAATCGATTGATCAGGCACTCAAAGATATCCGCACGAAGTTTGGCGATGAAGCCATCACAATTTTCGGTGCCGGCACACCGCAGAAAATTCCTTCGATCCCAACCGGCTCTATCGGGCTCGATGCGGCGCTCGGTGTCGGCGGCCTTCCCTGTGGCCGCATCATCGAAATATTTGGTCCTGAGTCCTCGGGGAAAACGACTCTGGCCCTCCACGTTATCGCCGAGGCGCAGAAAGCGGGCGGCATCGCTGCCTTTGTCGATGCAGAGCATGCACTTGATCCTGAGTACGCACGTCGCATTGGCGTGAAGCTCACTGAACTCCTTATCTCACAACCCGACACTGGCGAGCAGGCGCTCGATATCGTCGAGAGCCTCGTGCGGAGCGGAAACGTCGACGTGATCGTCGTCGACTCAGTCGCTGCCCTCACCCCCCGCGACGAGATTGAGGGAGAAATGGGCCAACAACATGTCGGTAAGCAAGCACGCCTTATGAGTCAGGCACTGCGCAAGCTGACCGGCATCGTCTCCCGCAGCAAGACCATCGTTATTTTCATCAACCAGATCCGCATGCAGATCGGCGTGATGTTCGGCAATCCTGAAACCACCCCAGGCGGGAAAGCACTCAAGTTCTACACCTCGGTTCGCCTCGATATTCGCCGCATCGCTGCTATCAAAAAAGGCGAAGAAGTGGTCGGAGGGCGCGTCCGTGTGAAAGTCGTGAAGAATAAAGTCGCTGCTCCCTTCCGCACGACCGAATTCGACCTCCTCTACAACGAAGGTATCAGTCGCGAAGGCGAACTCCTCGCCCTCGGTGAGAAATATGACCTTGTGCAGAAGTCAGGCGCTTCCTATAAGTTTGGCGAGATTCCGCTCGGACGTGGTTACGATGCGTCGCGCACCTTCCTCAATGAGCACAAAGACGTTGCAAAAGACCTGTTGAAACAGATTAAGGAGAAATTGGCTGAGGGATAACCTCTACGACAGGGCTGGTGCCACAAGCCGGGAGATCGAACGTGCTGTCTCCCGGGCCAGCACGATGCACCCCGCGAGCGTGATAACTGAAAGCGCCTGCACCAGAAGACGCGTATGATCAAACGCGTCGATATAGAAACGCGGTATTTCCCGAATGTCCTTCGGGGCATTCTGCAGTACGTGGGCTACCCACACTTCCCGTCCAATCCCCCAGAGAGCTACCCCCGAGATAAGGAGCGCGAGCGTCGCATTTGAAAGAAGTACGCGCAGTACGCGCATCGTATAAATTCGTCGCAGTACAATGCGTTCGATGGTTGATGGATTAGTCATGGTGTTGTTCGTCATAGGCTCGTTTAAACAGTTTTTTGGCACGATGCACCCGGGTCTTCACTGCCGAGATCGAGAGCTGCTCTGATCTTGCAATCTCTTCTTGGGTCTTCCCTTCAAGGAACTGCAACCGCAGTATGCGGGCCATAGTTTCAGGAAGTGCCGCAAGCGCCGCAATAACTTCATCTCGAATCGAAAGGTTCTCGAGAAATTCAGCTCGCGCATCAGGAAGCGCTTCGTAGTGTTCTGGCTCGAGTTCCGCACGATGTCCGCGCTCCTTCCGGCGAACGGCATATTTGGTATACGCGACCCGATTGAGAATGGTATACATCCATGATGAAAATGTAGCACCCTCTTGTGGGTGATACTTGTCGGCATAGAGGTACATCTTGGTGAAAGTGTCCTGGACCACCTCCTCGGCGTCTTCAGGACTCCATACAACAGCCCGGGCACGCCGCAAAAGCGGCGCTTCGTAGCGGCGAACCAGCAGGGCGAACAGTTCCGGCTCCCGCTTCGAACGGGTAAGGATCTCGTAGTCCTCAAGAGCCGGACTGGGCTCGGAATTTGAAAAAGTCATAACATCTTGTATCATACCCGTATCCGCCCTTGGCGGCACTTTTTATAACGCACCTTATCCGCTTTTAGTTTCAGACTATGGCCGTACTCAGCTACAACGAAATTCTTCCAAAAAAGATTATTAATTACAACGACGCACCCTACGAGGTACTTTCCGCGCATATTTTCCGTATGCAAAAGAGAAAACCGGTCAATCAGACACGGTTGCGCAATATGGTGAACGGTGGCGTTCTTGAAATCTCATTCCACTCGAGCGAAACTGTCGAGGAGGCAGAGACCGATCGCATGGATGCCGTCTATCTCTACAGTAATCAGACTGAGAGCTGGTTTGCAGAAGAAGGAAACCCGAAGAATCGCTTCTCCTTCCCTCTTGAGAGCGTACACGACCAGGTACAGTGGCTCGCGCCGAATAGTGTTGTCGAAGTTCTGACCTACGAAGAGAAGCCTATGACTATTAAAATCCCGGTGAAAGTCGACCTCGAAGTGAAGGAGGCTCCGCCGGCAGTGAAAGGCAATACTGTCTCTGGCGGTACCAAGCTCGCAACGCTGGTCACGGGCGCAAAAGTTAACGTACCTCTCTTCATTAACAGCGGCGACATTGTTCGTATCAATACCGACACTGGCGAATACACCGAGCGCGTGACCAAGTCCTAAAGAATTTCTCTGTTCGCACAAGCAAAAGCCCCGGGTACCCGGGGCTTTTGCTTGTGCTGTTGAGCTATATTATGCCGCAACGTACGGGAGAAGCGCCATATACCGAGCGCGCTTTATCGCCTGCGTGATCTCACGCTGCTTCCCTGCAGGAATGCCCGTGCGCTTTTTCGCAAGGATCTTTGCGTGGGGATTGGTGAATTGCTTCAGGTACGCCACATCCTTGTAGTCGATAAACTTCTTGAGCTCTATTTCTTCACGTTCAGATTGGTATGCCATACAAAAGAATTATATTGAATAATTAAAAAGGAATGTCCTCTGGATTGATTTCTTCATCAGGATATTTGATATCGCTGCTGTCGCTTGGTGCCGGCTGTTCCTCGTGAGAAGCCATTCCTGAACCAGCTCCCGCACCACCCCGTCCGCCATCAGCGCCAAACTGGAACGACTCAGCAATGATCTCCGTACGATAATTCTTCTTACCTGTCTCCTTATCGTCCCACGAACGTGTCTGCAAGCGACCCTCGATGTAGAGTGGTCGACCTTTCTTGCAGTACTGGGCGATGACTTCAGCGGTACGACCGAAGGCAACGACATTATGAAACTCGGTTGCCTCCTGCTTCTGACCATTCTTGTCCTTGAAGACACGGTCGGTTGCAAGACTGAAATTCACCACCTGACTTCCTCCTGGAAGCGCCTTCAATTCTGGATCGCGAGTAAGATTGCCGTAGAGAAGAACTTTGTTGAGGTACATGATGATTACACTACCACACTCTCAAGCGCGGTATCGAGCTCTGCTGCAAGAGCCTCTTCCCCGTCAGTCTCTGGAGCTGGAGCCTTGGCCATAAGCTCATGCACCTCAAGAGCGTGCCGTGCTTCGTCCTTGGTCGTTACCAGGTCGATGAAACGCACCACTGCCTTGTCAGCACGCATAGCAGCGACGACCTCGACATGATCAACAGCCGACATCTCGTACACAATCCATGCGAAGTACGCAGAATTGAAGTCGCGACGACCAGCCACTTCCTGACGAGAAATCGTGTAAGCGAGCTGTATTTTCTCTGGTTCAACCTCAGCGACGATCGTACCCTTTGCGGCAATAGCGCCGTGAATCGTCTGGTAGGCTTTCTTCACCTCCTCAACCGGCAATTCAGGATCGAGATGGAATCCAAGCTCGTAGACACGCGCCTCCGCGCCAATAGTATCGTCCTCGAGCACCTCGATGTCTTCGTCTTGATTCTTCGCCATAATTCCCGCATCCTAGCACGACTTCTGGGCGCCCGCAACACCAACCCTACCCCAGCCCAAAGAGCTTCTCGGTGCTGCTAACAAGCGTACGGCGCACTATTTCCGGGTCGTCCCCGCGAAGCTCGACTATCTTCAGCGTAACGTCGACGACCGCGAGCGGGTCGTTGCGCTTCCCACGGCGACCTACTGGCGCGACATATGGCGAATCGGTTTCGGCAAGGATGCTTGTGAGCGGCACTGTACGGATGACCTCATCATAATCGCGAGCAAATGTCATCACCGCGGTGAACGATAGAGTGAAATCGAGCGCAATAAACTGCTGCGCCTCTGCAACTCCGCCAACGAAGAAGTGGACGTCCCCGCGCAAGGAGGGGTATTGTTTCTTCGCGTCCGCGAGTATCTGCAACACCTCCTGGTAGGCATCCTGTGTCCCCTTGCTTGGGCGCGCATGGATGATGAGCGGCTTGTCGAGCTCCGCTGCAAGTGCAATATGTGCACGAAACAATGCACGCTGCCTCTCCTTCTCAGACGCGTCAACTGTCTCGGGTCGGAAAAAATCGAGACCACACTCCCCTATCGCCACCACCTTCGGATGCTCCGCAAGCATACGGAACATATCAATATCAAATAATTCATCCGTGTCTGTTGGATGGATCCCTATCGACGCAAAAAGATGTTCGTGTTTCTCGGCGAGAGCTACTGCCTTTTGTGATGATTCGTAATCGCACCCGACGACGATCGCGGCAATTCCTTGCTCACGCATCTGCTCGACAATTTCCTCTCGATCGTCGTCGTACTGCTCAAATTGAATGTGGCAGTGCGCATCAATATAACGAGTGTCCATGGAGATAGATTAGAGGCGCGGGAACAAGTTCTCGGGCTTTTTATTTTCCTTGATCGCAGTAAGTATCTTCTCAGCCGTTCCTGGCATATAAGGCAACAATGTTGCTCCAACCACCTGCAATTGCTTAACAAGCATCGTAATCATCTTTTGCCCAGCCTCTGGATCAGTTTTCACGATCGCAAACGGCTTGTGTTCTGTGATCGTTTGATCAATGGCACTCACTCTGCTCCAGATCTGATCCATCGCATCATTAAACTTGTACTCAATCACTGGCTGGGAAGTGAGTTCAGAGACTATCACTGGTTCTGGTAGATATTGCTCAGCAAGCTTCATCACTCGCGCAACGGCATTTCCCAATCCATTCACAAGATTCGCGGTATAGTGCTCGTGAATTGCCTCTGGAGTCAGGTCAGAATCCTCAACGGGACTCAAGTGTCGTAGCAGGAGGTATCGTGTCGCGTCCGTGCCATACCTCTGCACAAGGTCGAGCGGATTGATGACATTTCCGATCGACTTACTCATCTTCTGTCCGCCCGAGGTGATGAAGCCATGATAGAAGATCTGATCAGTATTCTTAATCTCGGCCGACAAGAGCATCGCCTGCCACATAAGCGACTGGAAGCGCACCTGATCCTTCCCCGCGACCTGCAGCGTCGTACCCTCAGTCCAAAACTTCTTGAACTTCCCTTCCGTATCCTCAGGCCAGCCAAGCGTGGAGATATAATTCGTAAGCGCATCGAACCACACATACATTACCTGTGACTCGTCCTCTGGCACGGGGATACCCCACGACAACCGCGCGGCTTCGCGCGAAATACTGAAGTCTTCTAATCCATCCTTTACGAAATTCAGTGCTTCGATTCGACGCCACTCAGGGAATACGACTCCTGACCGCTCGAGATACTCTTCTAGCTGTTTCTGATAGTTTGAGAACTTGAAGAAATAGTTCTCTTCTGAGATTTCTTTGAGATCAGCATTCGGATGGAGTGGGCAACGCCCCTCAACCACCTCTTTCTCAGTCTTAAACGCCTCGCAGCCGACGCAGTAGCGACCAGTGTATGTCTTCTTGTAGATGTCCCCTTTCGCCGCACAGCGACGCCACATCTCTTGTGCCGCCTGTATATGCTTCGTGTCTGTTGTCCGAATGAACGCATCGTAACTAAGATCGAGTGAGCTTTTTAATTTCTGAAATTCAGCGGCATAGTGATCGACATACTCTTGCGGAGTCTGTCCTGCCTTCTGTGCCGCTTCAAATATTTTCTGCCCGTGCTCGTCAGTCCCGGTCGAGAAAAAAACATCGTCCCCTGCACGACGCCAGGTACGCACCAATGCATCCGCCTGCACGATCTCCTGCGCAAACCCGATATGCGGATCCGCGTTTACATACGGCAGAGTGGTGGTGATGTACCGTGCGCGCATAGAGAGACACTAGGCGTGAGGATGCGCCAAGCGACGCTTCCGTTTATCAAAGTCGGTAATGAGCTCAAGCAGCACTGCCGCGACTGGTACCGAGAGTAGCACCCCCAAGAAACCAGCAAGTGTGTAGCCTGCGATAAGCGCTACAATGACAAGGAGTGGCGGTACACCCACAACCTTCTTCACAATGAGTGGGTAGATAAGATTCGACTCGAATTGATTCACGACGATATAGAGACCGAGTACAACGGCACCGAGCGCCAACCCGCCATTTGAGGTCGCAATAATCACCGCAAATGTTCCGGCGATAAGCGAACCAAAGATCGGGATGATCTCGGCGACCGCCGTAAAGACCGAGAGGAGAAGCGCATACGGGATCCCGATGATAAGGAGCCCGAGGTATACCAAAATAGCCACGATGACAGAGAGGAGTATCTGTCCTTGCATCCAGAGTCCAATCTTCTTCTGTGCTCGCTTCCAGAGGTCTACCGAATAGTCCTCATACGCAGCGGGCATTACTAGTCGAAGGAAATCATCGACGCCTGTATCTTGGAGGGCGAAGTAGAATGAAAGCACGATCACAAGCAGGAGCGAGAAAATGCCTCCAAAGAATGTGACGAAGAGCTGCACAATGCTCCCCGAACCGGCAGTAAACATTGACTGCAGCGAGAAGAGCGTCTGGATAAAGGACTGTAGGTCGTGTGAGCCGCCAATCAGGCTCGTTGCGCTCGTGAGACCTGAGAAGGAACCTGATGCATTAATAGCATCCAAGTATCGCGGCATCGCGGAGAGGAATCCAGCCGCATCAGAAATGATTGGTGGGAAGAAGAAGAATAGGAGCGCAAATACCGACCCGAACACGAGTACGTACACAAGAATCGCCGCGAAGAAGCGTGGGACCCGGTGACGTATAAAGAAGGCAATCTCTGGCTCGATGGCCGAAGCGATGACAATCGCCGTCAGCACGAGGAGCGCCAAGTCTCGCAGGAGCCAGACCACATACGCACCAACGATGACCAAGACGGCCGAAGCAATCGTACTTGGGGTGATGGTGACGCGGATATCCTTATTCATACCGGCATCCTAGCACACTCCCCTACCTGATTGCGGTGGCGATGCGCTCGGCAACTTCAACAATCGAGAGCCGCTCTTGTTCGCCACTATCGCGATGACGCAGTGTGACGGTGTCTTTGTGTTCTGGGGTTTCCCCGAGTGTATCGAAATCAATCGTGACACAAAACGGCGTACCGATTTCATCCTGCCGACGATAGCGCTTCCCAATATTGCCATTGTCATCCCACGCGATTGCCGGATGTACTTTTTTCAAGATCTCGCGCACTTCGCGCGCTTTTGCAACGAGCTCTGGCTTATTCTTCAAGAGCGGCGAGACCATCGCTTTCACTGGTGCTACCTTCGGCGCAAGGGCAAGGTACGTGCGCACTTCTCCACCCAGAGCATCCTCACGATACGCGCTTGTAAGAATCGCAAGGATAGTTCGATCGACGCCGAGCGATGGCTCAATGACGTGTGGTACGTATTTTTCTTTTGTCTCCTCATCAAGATAGGAGAGCGATACTCCTGAACCCTTCTCGTGCGCCGAGAGATCGAAATCAGTACGGTACGCAAGACCCCAGAGCTCTTTGCGCCCAAACGGATAATCAAACTCGAAATCGATGGTGCGTTTACTGTAATGTGCCAACTCCTCAGGTGGAATCTCGAGTTCGTGCACGCTATTTGACGGGAGCCCAATAGCGGTCGCAAAAAGATGCAGTACTTTCCGCCACTCTTCAAAAGCCTGCGCCCAATCCTTCGGTGACACAAAATACTCCACTTCCATCTGAGAGAGTTCGCGGAGACGGAAAATGAAATCGCGTGGTGCTATTTCATTTCGAAAAGCCTTCCCTATTTGCGCGATGCCAAACGGTAATTTCGGATGTAACGAATCCATAACATTTTTGAAATTTGCGAAAATACCGCCAGCTGTCTCAGGACGAAGGTACACAACGGCCGAATCGTCTTCCATTGCGCCAGCATGCGTCTTAAACATCATATTGAACTGCCGTGCCTCGCCAAGTACTCCTCCACACTCTGGGCACGTTGTTGGATTATCGAGATGATCAGCGCGGAAACGACGCTTACATTTTTCACATTCGACGAGCGGATCGGAGAATCCAGCCACATGTCCCGAAGCTTCCCATATCTTTGGATTCATCAAGATAGTCGCATCGACACTGTACATATCGTCACGATCATCACGAAACATCTGCAGCCAGAGCTGCTGCACATTCTCTTTCAAGAGGACCCCGTACGGACCATAGTCAAACGTACCCGCAAGCCCGCCGTAGATCTCCGAGCCAGGGAAGACGAACCCACGACGCTTTGCGAGCGAGACAATCTTTTCCATAAGCGTCAGGTCAGTCATATAGAGGAAAGACTACTACCAAGCGGAGCGAATCACAAATCACGTCTTCTTGTATTTGTGTGAGCGAGCGCAGGGAGGAAGTGCAGCTTTGCGCACTTATTGCACCAGCGCGTCCGCAGGGATGTACCCCGCATCTGTCCGTGTCTCGGTCGTGACCGGATTGGCCGTAGCGGTAACCGTAGCACCCGCAAAACGATCATATCCCGAGAAGGACGCCCCGCTTGTGAGCGAGACGCTTGCCCCCTTCTGAGAAGTCGACGGAGTGAGTGACACCTGGAAAGCTCCTTGTGCTTGCGCCGTTTCGGTAAGATCCCCGACATTCCAGGTCACCGTCCGAGAGGCTGTGTCGTAGGAGAATGATCCAGTGCCTGACGTTTTCCCGGTATAGGACACGTAGCTCGGCAGCAC
Source organism: bacterium (assembly GCA_021824605.1). Taxonomy (GTDB): domain Bacteria; phylum Patescibacteriota; class Minisyncoccia; order Phycocordibacterales; family Phycocordibacteraceae; genus C7867-001. Next base: position 16,704 of record JAKAKH010000003.1, on the reverse strand, counting down.
CGCGGTGACCACTCCCCCAGCAACCGCATTGCCAGTATTCGACACATTCCAGAGAATGGCGTACGTCGTGGCAGCGCCGGCACGAGGTGGGATAGGACCTGTCGACTCAAACGGCCCTGCTCGTGAAGAGAGCGCCGAGAGCGAGACCGCCGTTCCCACTTTTGCAGTCCGTACGAGTGACGAGGTGATTTGTTCTGGCACGTTCGTCTGTCCGACGCGCGTACCAGATACGGTAGTCGTGAAAGTCACCGTGGGTGACGCTACCCCAGCGGGAAGCGTCGAAAAAGTGAAGGAGCCGATGCCGGAAGCTCCAGGCGCAAGTGAGGCTAATGATTGGTCCGTATCCTTACTAAAAAGAATCGAATGGTGCACCGAATCATAGAATCCGCTCGTTGTTCGAATACTGTTGTAGTCAACTGCTGAACCCGTAATGGCAATCGAAACAGCTGCATTCATCACAGTCGTTGGAAGGGTGTTGGTATAAGAGAGCGATACACTCTGAGAACTACCTTGCGTCAATACCGTGTTTCCTGAGGTATCCCCATTGATCGCGAGGGTGGTGGTGATAAACGGCGAGGCAATCGACACAGTGGCATCCTGCGTCATATACGTGACCGCAAGTGTCTGATCCTGGGCAGATGCCGCCGTTCCTACGGTGAAGTGGAACACTCGCTGTTCATTATCCTGACCACTTAGCACACCCGTGAGTACGATCTTCTTGACTGCGCCCGGAGCAAGCGTGCCGATATAGAAATTCGAATTCGAAGAAGGGATTGATGACGACGTGAGCGAAAACCCGATAGGCGACGTTGCCGAAAGAACGACATTATCGAGCGGTATCGTCGCATTTGAACGAACCGTAACGGTAAAGGTCATCGGCGTACCCGAGACAGTCTCAGAGAGCGCGTCGACTGAGACCGAAAGCGGTGTAGATGAAACCGAAAGTGCATATGACAATTTCTTCTCGAAGACAGCATTCGAACTTGGCATACCGTAGGAAAGTGACACCGGGAGCGTGAGAGTCTGCCCTGCTCCACCAAACACCACGGCCTTGATCGAGCGCGTGACCGTTGCCCCGCTTGCGAGCGTGCCGAGATTTTCTACATAATGCGTATACGGACTCAGTATGTCAGTCGCGCTTCGCGTCCCATCAGGGAAATCAACCTCAATCGTGGCGTTTTGGATAGCAACCGGATTTTTATTTGTAATCGTTATGAGAAGCGGCACCGTGTCACCGCCCGCGATCGTTATAGGACCCTGTATCGACACGTCGATCTTATCGGTCGAGACTGAGCTGCTACCGAAATAAAAGAGATAGCTCGCGACTCCGAGGGCGATAAGAAAGAAAATGAAAGAGACGCCGAGAAATATCGTCGCGAGACGGACGTGCTTTTTCCCCTCATGAGGAAGGCCAGTGTCTTCCCACGCATGGGGGAGCGCATGCTCCTCTGGCGGGCGGAAAGAGGCTCGGTCGCGCACCGAGGAGTGCGGGCTATAGAGCGCTTCGCGTGCGTGTTCGAGCGAACCGAGAGTATCTTCTTCTGAGTCTTGGCGCGGTGGCATAGTCGTAGTATACAAGACTTCAAAGACCGGAGGCGGCAATACCCGTATTAATACGATCCACATACACCTTGCGGTCTGCAAGGATAGTTGCAAACTGCTCTTCGGTAAGCACACCCCCTCCCCCGGGGAGCTCTCCCGTATCGAGTCCAAGCGCCGCCAGAAAGCGCAGTACGGTCAGAATCTCAATCGCATCATGCAGGGATTCGGGTACCGTCGTGAGCGACTCGAGGAAGCTACGCACTATCGGGAACAGCTCTGAATCTTGTGCCTCTCCCGGAACGAGCCGGAGCAAGAGCCCAAAGACCCGACGAACCATTTCTTGTGTTGCAACGCTCGGTAGACGCATAAACCAATTCTCTTCCAGCACGACCCCGGTAAGACGCCATCCCTCCTTCCCGTGCACGAGTATGACGCGGCTCTCGGCAAGCGTCACAAGCCCAGCAGCAAGTTTCGCTCCTTCTTTCCGCACACTCTGCGCACGAGCTTGCACCACCCCGAGGTCAGAGGTAAGAAGCGTGACCAGCGTTGTTGCTTCTCCGGTATGTACGCGAGCAAGAACGATACCCGACGTCTCGTACTTATGCCGCATCGCGAACGAGATCGAACCGCACTTCACCAGTTGAGAGTATCACCATATGCTTCCCTTCTGGAGTAATCTTCGTCTCAGCGTGATCGCTTGGCGCAAACCCTTCCGCCTTCCGCGCTTGTGCAACCGCGCTTGCCATCTCACGCTCATCGCCCTCCTTGATGAGCTCTGGTGTGAGGTTACTATCGAGCTCAACTTTTGTGCTCCCTGAGATAATCTGCTTTACGTTTATTTCATCCGCAAGAATACCTGCAAGTTCTTCAGAAAGAAGACCGGGGATTGAAAGTGATGCGAGTGGCTGACGCACTTTGATACCAACTTTCTGGCGAAGTTGAAGTGCTTCAGATGCGAGACTTCGCACCTGTGCCATTTCAGGAATGAGATTTTCGTTTTGTATAGCAGTTACTTCTGGCCAACCAACAAGATGCACGCTCTCAGGATCCCCTTCTTCCCGTACTTTCTGGAACAGTTCCTCGGCGATAAACGGCATCGCCGGCGCCATGATCGTCGCCAATTGCACGAGCACGTAGCGGAGCGTTGCGAGCGCTACTTTCTTGTCCGCCGTATCTTCTTTGAAACGATCGCGCGAGCGTCGTATATACCAAACCGACAGGTCATCGATGAAAAGCGCGAGCGGACGAGTCGCGGCATCAAGCCGGTACTGCTCATATCCCGCTGTTGTCTCTTTGAGAAGTTCCTCGAGACGAGCAAGCATCCATCGGTCGAGAATATGGTCACTGGTAGCAGCGCGCACAGTACCATCCGCATAGAGCTCATAGAATGCGAGCACGTTTTGAAGCCGTCCCACATTTTTCTTTGCTATTTCATCAACGCTGCTTTCTGAAAAAGCGAGATCCTCGGCCTGCACTACGGGCGACGAGAGGAGGTAGAGTCGAAGCGCATCAGCACCATACTTCTCCACAACTTCCATCGGGTCGGGATAATTCTGCAACCGCTTCGACATCTTCTTTCCATCCTCGGCTAAGACAATGCCGTTAACGATGACATGCTGAAAAGCATTCTTCCCGAAGAGAGCTCCGCCGAGCACGTGGAGGTAGTAAAACCACGCCCGCGTCTGATCAGTTCCTTCAGCAATAAACTGGGCCGGAAACTGTGCATCAAAATGTTCCTTATCGGCAAAAGGATAGTGCTTCTCGCCGTAGGGCATCGAGCCGGAATCAAACCACGTGTCGAGCACATCTGGAATGCGGCGCATCTCTCCCCCGCACGAACACGGTACGGTAATCTCATCGACAATGTGCTTGTGCAAATCATCCACCTGCTTCCCGCTTGCTTCTTCAAGCTCAGTAACGCTCCCGAAGACCCGGACTGCCTTGCAGCTCTCGCAGCGCCACATCGGAATAGCACTGGCCCAGAATCGCTGACGGGAGATCGACCAGTCACGAGCTCCGAGAAGCCACTTTCCGAAACGACCCTCTTTCATGTGTGCCGGCGACCACGAGATGTTCTTGGCGTTCTCAAGCAGGTTCTCTTTCAGTTTCGTCACGGAGACGAACCATGACGAGGTCGCATAATTCAGAAGCGGTGTATCACAACGCCAGCAATGCGGGTACGAGTGCGTAATATTCTCTTTTGAGAAAAAGGTGCCGTGCTCTTGCAGATATTTCAAAACGGCAATGTCGGTCCCGAGACGCACACTGTCGTCTTCAGAACGTGGCTTCACCTCCATCCCGGCAAAAGCCGTGACTTCGCTTTTCATAGTGCCATCGCCGTTCACGTGCTGCACAAATGGCAGATTTACTTTCTTCGAGAGTTCCCAGTCATCTGCACCAAAAGCCGGCGCTTCGTGTGCGATACCGGTACCACTCTCATCGGTTACGAAGTCTGCTGCGTATACTTTCCACCCATTTTCGTAATTCTTGAGGGTCGTATCCTTAATGTAGTAATCGAATGGTGGTTCGTACTCAAGACCGACAAGCTCACTGCCCTTGAATTCCTTCCCTTCTGTTATAACAATCTCCTTTTGCAAAACTCCCAATCTCTGTTTCGCTAAGATATATGACTCTCCTTCTTGTTTTATCTCGACATACGTAATGTCATTCCCAACCGCAAGCGCGACATTGCCCGGCAGAGTCCATGGCGTGGTGGTCCACGCAAGCATATACACATCCCCCGAGAGACCGAGCTTCTCAGGATGCTTCAGTTTGAACTTCACCGTTACTGAGATGTCTTTGACGTCTTTATACCCCTCTGACACTTCCTGTTGCGAAAGCGTTGTCTCACATCGTGGACACACATGCATCGCCCGATAATCTTCATACACCAACCCCTTTTCATAAATCGTTTTGAACACCCACCATACCGACTCCATAAACGGCTTATCCATCGTGCGGTACGCATGCTCCATATCTGCCCAACGACCAATGCGCGGGATGAATGTCTTCCAGTAGTCGACATACGTCAGCACCCGCTCGCGACAGCGTTCATTAAAATTCGCGATCCCGTACTCCTTAATATCTTTCTTGTGCTTGAAGCCAAGCTCCTTCTCGACGATATTCTCGATCGGCAGGCCGTGACAATCCCACCCCCAGACGCGTGGCACGTGATAGCCACGCATCGTCCAGTACCGCGGCACAACGTCCTTGATGACGCTTGCAACGATGTGGCCGTAGTGCGGAGTCCCTGTCGCAAACGGCGGTCCGTCATAAAAGACGTATTCTCCTTTCGGAGATTCCTTCGCGAGTGTCTTCTCGAAGATACGTTCACGCTCCCAGAACGCGAGTATTGCTTCCTCGCGCTTTGCGGCTTCAGATTTCTCGGGCAATTCAGCCATATCCTCCTATCGTAGCGTTTACTGGATAAAAATGAAACAGCCGCAATAAGCGGCTGTTTGGTGGCGACTACGTCGATCAGTTGGCCGCGGGTGCGGCACGCACCTGCTTGAGCGTGTCGAGCGCGTGTACCTTCACGAAGAGCGGTGCGGCGCAGCCCTGGCGGTACCGCCTCAGCTTGCGTTCGATCTCCTTCGGCTTCAGCTGCGGTGCATGCGTCTCCGCTGCTTTCTGAAAAAAGTCCTCGAAGGACAATTTCAGCACCGACACGGCATGAGCGACGTCCTGCCGCAGTTTCTTCTCGGTTTTCCCCGTCAGTCTACTCACTCTGAACTCCTTCCGTACCGACAGCACGGGATGTGCAGTCTGCGAGTGAATCTACCGCACCACGTAGCCTACTGCAACCTCACATTCGTTCAGGAGTGGGGATACCGAGGAGCATGAGTCCGTTACTCATCGTGTTCACAAACGCGCGCGCAAGCATCAGTTTGTGAGTTTCGTATTCACCGCCCACAATACGTTCCTGTGCGTAGAAGGAATTCCACTCCCCTGCAAGCTCGGTGAGATATGTGACAAGCAGGTTAGGAGCGAGCTCGCGTGCAGCACGCGCAACGACATCGGGGAAATGCACAAGACTTCGCTCGAGAAGATAGGGGGAGGCTGGTGCTCCTGCTGTCGTAGCACCGCTTTCTGCCGCCGCACTAATCACCGACTTCGCCCGCACGAGCGCGTACTGGAGGTACGGCCCGGAATCACCTTCAAGAGAAAGAGATTTCTCCGGATCAAAAATGATATCCGATCCCGGTGCCTGTCGGAGTACCATATACTTAATCGCCCCGAGTGCGACGTGTTCTGCGACGAGCGGATCGGCATTTTTCTCACTCGCCTTCGCCACAACATCTTCAATAAGACCTGCTGCCGTAATGACATTCCCCTCCCGAGACGACATCTTCCCCGACGTAAGACGTAGGAATCCGTGCGGCACATGCGTCGTCTTCGCAGCAAGCATCGGTGCCATCTCTTCGAGCGCCGCAAAAAAGACCTTGAAGTGTCCTATCTGCTCCGCTGCCGTGACGATAATAGAACGGTCGAACTGTGCTCGTTCTTCTTTAAGGAAAGCGAGCCCCATATCCTTCGCTTCATACGTCGGTGTGCCCTTGCTCGTAATGAAGACGAGCGTATGCAATCCTTTCTTCTCTCCACGATAAATCACAGCGCCGTCACTTTCTTCAAACACACCTCGATTGAGCCCGTCGCGAACAATGCGCATCCCGGACGCTGCTGTCTCACTTTCAAAAAAATAGTAATCGAAATGTGTCCCTAGAACCGTATAGACTTGTTCAAATGCTGCGAGCGATACGTCGCGACCTTTGCGCCAGAGCTCCATAAGCTCGTGCATACCGCCCGCATAGATTGCCTGATTGAGCGCGTCGATCTCTGCTTTCGCATCCAGTGATTCTTCGTATGCTCGCGAACCTGTAGCATACGCTTCGCCAAGTTCACGCGCTGTCGCTGGCTCGGTGATACCCGCTTTCTGAAGACCCCACAACGCTTTCGCAACGTGCGGACCAACATCGCCTTGATAGTTAGCACGAATAACTGTCTTGCCCTCATTTTCAATAAGTCGCGCAAGCGATTCGCCAATGACATTACTCATCAGATGCCCGATATGCATCTCCTTAAACGGATTCGGGTCGGTGTACTCGATCATAACGCGCTGTGCGACGGGAATAGTCTCTCTCCCCCACTCCGTGCCCTTCGCGTCTGCCTCAGCGAGCGCCAGGGTCACCGCTTCGCGCGAGAGAGTAATATTTACAAAACCTGGTCCTGCAACCGCAACATGGCTCACGAGACTATCCCCGAGCACGTCCAGGAGGCGGCGCGCGAGCTCGTCAGCGAGCTCGCGCGGATTCCGTCCCAGTATCTTCGCGACAGCGAGAGCTGCGTTGGTCGCGTAGTCCCCATACACAGTGTCAGTCGGTCGTTCGACAACAAAAATACCCCCCGATACACCCATATCGGCGAGTACTCCCTCAATAGCTTTTCGTATGCGCTCTTCCATGTCGCGAGTATAGCAATAAAGACGGCCCCCACTAAGCAGGTGGAGGCCGAGGACCCCAAAGAGGGCTGATAACCGGAGGGTGCCACACGCGAGACCCGCTGACCCAACCATCGCACCGCGTGTGTCCAGACCCCTAGAACAGATCCTTCTTTCAGTGTAGCAACTCCGTCTCGACACGCAACTACACAAACGACTCGGGAATGGGGTGTGCGAGGGCGAGGTTCTTCACCTCTTGTTTCGCTCGTTCTACCGTCGCGTCATCACGCTTCGTCAGCACCTCGATCATACTCTCGGCGACACGTGCTGACTCGGTCGTGCCGAACCCGCGAGTCGTCATTGCTGGCGTGCCGAAGCGAATACCCGACGGGTCCATCGGCTTGCGCGTATCATCCGCAATCGTATTTTTATTCAGCGTGATACCGGCGCGATCGAGAAGTTTCTCCGCTTCCCCGCCCGAAATACCAAACGACGTCCACACATCAAGCAGGATCAAATGATTGTCGGACCCGCCGGTAATCATGCGTGCGCCGTGTTCGCTGTACACGCGTTCCATTGCTTTTGTATTCGCAATGATCTGCTTCGCATACGCGGCAAACGACGGTGCGAGTGCTTCGCGGAATGATACAGCCTTTGCTGCGATCTGATGCATATGTGGACCGCCTTGGAGCCCGGGAAACACCGCTTTATCGATTTTTTTCGCCAGTTCTTCGCTTTCGCGGACGAGAATGAGCCCGCCACGCGGACCACGGAGCGTCTTGTGCGTAGTCGAGGTCATAATGTCGAACCCGGCATCAAAAGGATTCTTCGCAGCCTTTCCTGCGATGAGTCCGGCAATATGTGCTATGTCCATCACTGCGACAGCGCCCACTTCACGTGCAATGGCAACAAACTTCGCGTAATCGAGCTCCCGTGGGTACGCTGAGAATCCTGCAAGAATGATCTTCGGTCGCACCTCTTTTGCCGTGCGGCGCATCTCCTCATAATCGATCTCTCCTGTCTCGACGTTCTTCATCTGATACCGTACGAAATTGAACATCTTCGTGAGGTACGTGACCGGGTGTCCGTGGGTCAGATGCCCACCATGCGAGAGGTCCATACCAAGTACCGTGTCACCCGGTTCAAGAAGTGCCATGTACATCGCAATATTCGCATTCGCTCCACTCAAGGGCTGCACGTTTGCATACGCTGCGCCGAAAAGCGTCTTCGCGCGATCAATTGCAAGTGTCTCTACTTGGTCAGTATATTCCTGGCCGCCATAGTACCGCTTCCCCGGATACCCTTCGGAGTACTTATTCGTAAGCGACGACGCGCTCGCTTCTTTCACTGCACGCGAGACATAATTCTCTGACGGAATGAGTTCGAGTCCCTCCGCTTGCCGCTGCTCCTCGCCGACAAGTGCAGCGAATATTTCTGGGTCTTCCTGTTCGATGAACGGAAATGTCATAGTGCGAGTGTAACAGAAATGAAAAAAGGCGCGCCATAGGCGCGCCTCAAATGATTTCACCTGACCAAAGTCGCTATCCTGGTTCAATTCCCATCGACGCCAGCACAGCCACGACATTCTGCTGTATCTCTTCTGGCATTTGAGTGGCATCAATGAATTCGACCGGGGCCCACTTCTGAAACTCGCGAAAACCATTCCGTACTCGCTCATAGAACATGAGATCAAGCTTATCGATATGGTCTGCGACACGGCCCGTGTCTCCCAAGGCCCGTTTGCGTGCCACCTCGGCAGGAAGATCGAAAATGATGTACAAGTCGGGCCTTGGGAGAATCATCTTGCGCGTCAGGATGAACAAATCGAGAAATTCAACCTTATGCTCTCTCCCGTTCAACTGAAACGCCCACGTGGACGAATCACTGCGATCGGAGAACACGTGCAGGCCCCTTTGTAATGCCGGAACAATTACTTGAGACCGGAGCTCTGAACGCGACGCTAAAAAGAGAAGCATTTCCGTAAGAGGAGTGCATGGTTCCCTCAATATTATTTCTCGCAAATTCTCGGCGAGAGGCGTACCACCCGGCTCCCGAGTGAACACGACCGAATCTCCGAACTTCTCTTGCAAAAGCTTCATTTGCGTGCCCTTGCCTGATCCGTCCATGCCGTCGAAAACGACGTATTTCGCACCGTTTATGCTGGCCTTCATCACGCTACTCCTGTAAGTTGGTCCGGAGTCATCCTACGCTTGAGACTGGCAAAAGGAAACCCCGCGACAGTGTCAGCTGTCGCGGGGTATTTCAACATCTAACCCTGCATTACTTCTTGAAGTGCTTCGAAAGCCTGGCGGCGCGCTGGTCGGTATAGTTCGACACCGCTGCGTCGTAGAGAGTTTCCGGTGCTTCTTTCATGTACTCATACCGTATACGAGCAATCGTCTGACCGTCGCGCACCAGCATATCCTCTTGCGGGATAACCTCGAGCGTAATCGGTCGTCCTCGCTCTTCACCACTCCTTCCGTATCCCCATCCCGGATCGATATACCCGGCCGCATGCGACCGGAATTCGCCAAGCCGCGGATCGATGGCGCGCAGTTCTGCAGAGAGCGTGGGTGGAACCATCACTCGCTCACGTGTCGTGAGGATGTAGAAGCCGCCCTTGCGCAGGAAATATTTCTTGCCCGAAGTGCTGAGGGGTTTGAAGAAGTCATCGGGTTCGTAGAAATCATTCTTGTTCAGATTGAGTATCTTTCGAGTCCCGCGACACTCCCACCCCATCATTTCGCCGACATGAAGCGTAAGGAGGAACGAATCGGCGTGCCGACGCGTCTCTTGGAGTGACAGCTTCCTGCCTTCTTCATCGAACAAAAGTCCTGTTTGCGTGATGGCGAGTTCGACATGCAGGTCGTCAAGAAATGATTTCCCATCGAAGAAGCGCATCTGCGACACGGCAAGTTCGGGAGCGACCAGGATCGGAAAATAATCAGGCCTCGCGAGCACCCACATCTCTCCAGACCATCCCGGACCGACAAGCGCTTCGTACATGTCGACCTTGTCCGCGACGATTCGGCAGAAGAATCCATTCCTGCCCGTCGAAGACTTCGGGTTCGCGTAGCCGTACACAGTACTCGGAAGCCGCCAGGTGCCAGCGATGCGCACCAAATACGGCACGTTTACTTCAAGCGGATTATTGAAGTTGTGCGGCGTTGCGCCGACAAGCGGCAAGAGACCACGCACCCTCTCGCCCGGAAGGGGCAAAAAGATGCTCTCAAGCCGATACGCTTCGTCCGCAAGCGGGAGATCAATGGACGCAGGGTTGAGATACCGCGGCAGGACGCCGTCGATATATCCCGTCGCACGAAGTTCCTGCAGCATCTGTTTCGGAAGAACGCCGGTTCGAGACATGATGATTCTCCTTTCCGTTGGTTGAATCTGAGTGGAACAGCCCACGAAGACTCTACGTGGCGGACATATAAAAAGCAACCTGCGCATAAAAAAGCGACGGCCGAAACCGTCGCTGAATTCTCGCTCCTTGCTCTAGAGCAGTGGCGCCTTGATGCGCCCTTGATGCTTATAGTCGACCAGCTTCACATCGTCCATGCTGAAGTCATCGATATTCTTGACAACAGGATTGAGCCACAGCCTCGGCGGCGGAAGAGTGCCCCGCCCGAGCTGCATTCGCACCTGCTTCAAGTGCTTGCTGTAGACATGACAATCGTTCAGCGTGATGACGAGCCTGGCCGGAACCATATCGACGCATTGCGCGACCATATGGAGCAGAAGCGCATACGACGCGATATTGAATGGCACGCCGAGGAACATGTCGCACGAACGTTGATCCATTGAGAGAGAAAGGTACATCCTGCCATCTTGTCGCCGAGAATGCGCCGCGAAGAATTGCATCTTCATGTGACAGGGCGCCAGGCACATATCGCTGAGCTTCGACGGATTCCACGCCGTGACGACGTGATACCGACTGAATGGGTCTTTCTTGAGGGTCGCAATCACCTCCGCCAACTGGTCCTTCCCTTCGCCATTCCAGTTGCGCCATTGCGAACCATAGATCACACCGCAATCGCCCGGAAAGCGCGCCTTGCCGCCCGCCGCGAACCGCTCCTGGTCGTGAGACCATAGGGGGTTACGCGCGTCTTCGGGAAGCCCCATCAGCTGATTGAGCCGGCCGATAGACAAACGGTACGGAATCGGCGAGTCTTTACCCGCCGCGATGAACCACAGGAGTTCCGCCACCACCGATTTGAATGCAAGCTGCTTCGTTGACAGCGCTGGAAACCCACAACTCATATCAAAACCGACTTGCTCGGCAAAGATCGCCCGCGTGTAGCCATTCCGCGTCTTGCGCACATCACCATGTCCCAGTGAACTGAACAGTGCACCGAGATACATGTGTTCATTGGGATTGCCATCCCAATTACCCAAATCAGGCACGATTTTCTTGCCCATTGTCCATCTCCTCGAGGTTGAGGGTTGTTGAAAAGAGTCCGAGATGCACTCTACGCGCGAAGCAGGAGCGGCACAAGATTGACAGCACCCTACTATTACGGAAGAATGCGTCAGGCATTCCACAGGAGAACAGTGATGCAACAATCAGAGCAAGTTCTTTCCGCAATCGTGGCGGTCGCAGAGAATGGGGTCATTGGGCGTGACAACACACTTCCTTGGCGCATTCCAAGCGACCTGCAGAGATTCAAGCGAGTTACGAATGGACATCCCGTGATCATGGGACGCAGAAACTGGGAATCGATACCGGAGAAGTTTCGACCACTCCCAGGACGCACGAACATCGTCCTCACGCGCCAACCAGACTACACCACTCACGGGGCCATAACGGCCTACTCCCTCGAGGAGGCTCTCTGGGGAGCGATGCACAGCGACGGTTCCGCTGAGATCTTCGTCATCGGCGGTACCGAGGTCTATCGGCTATTTCTCCCGCGCCTTCAGAAGATCTACTTCACAAGAGTCCATGCTTCGATTGACGGCGATGCTCATTTCCCGGAGCTAGACCCGTCTGGCTGGAGCCGCAAGGACGAGCCGGACGAGCCACCGCACCCAAACGACGACTACCCCGTTTCATTCCACACCTTCACACGCAAGTGAAAGGCTGTGTGGGAAACGAAAACGGCACCCTTGCGGGTGCCGTTTTTCTTTTCTGAAATCTCTCGGCCTCACCTCGCGCCGTCGCGCTTCGGTCGATTGTCGTTTTTATTCAACAGCAATTCCCATCGACTGCGCCGTACCGGCGATAAGTCGCGCCGCTGCCTCGGGCGAATTTGCGTTCAAGTCGGGCATTTTCTCTGCGACGATGGCATCGATATGCGCCTTCGTGAGAGTGCCGACCGCACGCTCCTTCTGAGACTTGCTCGAGCCCTTCTCGATACCAAGTGCTTTCAAAATCAGCCGCGATGCCGGCGGATTCTTCATAATGAACGTGAACGTACGATCATCGAAGACCGAAAGCTCGACTGGAATAATCGTTCCCATCTTGTCTCGTGTCGCGTCGTTAAACTGCGTCACGAACTGACTAATGTTCACGCCAGCTGGGCCGAGCGCCGTACCCACAGGAGGTGCTGGGGTCGCCTTCCCGCCAGGGATTTGAAGTTTTATCTTTTTTACTACTTGAGCCATAATATAAGGACTTTACGCTATAACTTCCTGATTTGCAAAAAGTCGAGTTCGACCGGCGTCTCGCGACCGAACATCGAAACCATGACTTTGACCTTCCCGCGATCTTCGTCGATCTCGCCTACTTTCCCCTCAAGGTCCTTGAACGGACCATCGGCGATAATAATCTGATCATCCTTGACGAGGTCAATACGGTGCTTCGGTGCCTCCGCGGTCATACGCTTCATAAGAAGCGCGACCTCAGACTCCTCCATAGGAACCGGCGTGTTCCCGGCGCCGACAAAGCCGGTCACGCGTGGCGTATTGCGCACCACAAACCACGAGTCGTCGTCGACAATCATCCGAACAAGGATGTAGCCAGGATAAATCTTCTCCTCTTCGACAATTCGCTTTCCGCCTTTTACGCGAATCTTCTTCTCTGTGGGAACAATCACCTCGAAAATCTTCCCTTCCATGCCGAGCGACTCAATACGCTGTTTGAGGTTACGTTCGACGGCATTCTCATAGCCAGCGTAGGTGTGAATGGTGTACCACCGTGCGTCTTCTGGCTTTGGAGTGACTTCGTCACGGATCTCTTTCCGCACCGTCGGCGCGATGTCGGCCATACCGATCTCCTCAGGCAAATCCATTTCTCCGCTATGCAACTGTTCATCCATACGCGAGTACGTTAGCCGCCAATAATATGATTCACGACCGACCCAAACACGTAGTCAAGCAATCCGACGAAGAGCGCTATTGCAGCAGCGATAAGGACGACAACAAGCGTATGAGCGATGGCTGTCCGATTGCTCGGCCAAACGATGTGCGTGAACTCTTCGCGAACATGCCTCAAATAGGTGATCGGTGAAATCATAGACGAATGTGTTCTGTAAATAAAAAAGCCCTGCGGGCTCTCTAATACTGAGAGCATACCACCGCCCTGCCTACCCGTCAATTAGCGAATTTCGTACGTGATCGAAACCGACGCCGTATAGGTATTCTCCCCTGTCGGGATGTTTGGTGCCGGCGCTGTCGCGTCCATCTTAGAGACAGACGCTCCGGCACCATAGCCGTAGAACATACCGTAGGAACCGGACGATTCGCTGAAATTCACGATCTTCCCGAGATGAACGCCAAGCTGATTCTCAAGCAGCATTGCTTGCATCTTGGCCTTCTCTATCGCATCAGAGCGAGCTGCATCATATCCGGCAACAGGGTCATCAAGTGCAAACGCAGGACCTTGAATGTTCTGTACACCAAGCGAACCGAGCCCATTTAAGATCGTGCCAACTGAAGAAAGTGCCCGAACAGTCACCTGTACTGTTTCTGATACTTCATAGCCAGTAATCTTCGGCGTACCAATATGTGTCGGACAGAGTGCGCCCGTACATGGATTCGGGTACGAGTACTGCGGTGAAATATTGTAGGAAAGGGTCTTCACATCCTTCTCCGCAATACCCTGCCCTTTCACATACTCGAGCGCAGCATTGGCCTGCTTCGTCGTCGCAGCTTGCGCCCCGGCAACGGTTGCAGCAGCATTCTGTACCGTGAACGATATACGTGCGACGTCTGGCGGTACCGTTGCCTGTCCAGACCCCTGTACCGTAATCGTGTCGGTGGCGGGTGTACTCGAACGACCGAGATTTCTTGCGACGCTCATGGTCTCCACAAGCAAGAAGAGCGCGAGAATAGCACACACCCCGACAATACCAATACGGACACCTACATTGCCATATATCTCAGAGAGAGTTCCTTTATCCATACGAAAATAGGTTAGGTGATAACTCCTTTAGTGTACCACTATACCGATGCACCCACGATGAACTGCGTGCACTTTGTGCCTACTGCCCCTGCAGAGTTATGAGCAATTTCTGAAGCGCCGCATGCGCGGGAAGTGTTGAGAAATCAAGATTCGCGTCAGTCCAGTTCGTCACATTCGTATCGATAGCATCAAAACGAAGTACCTCGGTACCGTGCGTGAGATAGTAGGCCGTATCAATGACTCCTTCAAAACGCTCGACGGTAACAACGGTGAAGCGACGATTATTAAGTACAGTTGAGGTAAACGACGTGGCACTGATAGGGAGTCCCGAGGCACCATTCACTGCCGTTTGTTCAATCGTTGCGAGCGGTGTCGACGACGCAGTGATCGCATATCGCCGCAGCACAAGAGTGGCGGTGGTAGTTGTCGCAGAGGTTGATGCAGTCGAAAGGCTGTACGCCACAACACTCGCTGCATCAGGAACCTCTGCGGGCACAAACCCTGCAGGCACCGCAAAAGCGATATTGCTGTCTGGGAACGACACATTCGGCGGAGGACACGCCGGGAATGTGCACGATATTCCTGTCCGAGAAACCGAAGTACCGTCCGGACACACGAGTGCATCCATCGGGCACGCGATCGGCTGGGAGGGGTGTTCTGCCGCATTGCGATACACCAAGCCCCCGATCCCAATAAGCACAATGAGTACCACGCCCAACAAGAGACCTTTCATAGGGGAATTCTATCACGCACGACCTTCTCATCAATCCGAGCAACCGCCACTCGCTCTTAAGGCTGGACGAGTCCGGTGCATCGCCAATTTATCTCAGCACTGCTTGAAGCCGTATACACCACACAGGCAGGATTGCATCCCGACACAACATAGTTACTCTTCGGAATGAAATCGAGCCACCACGTTTCGCTGTTTTGATTGTATGTACCGGTACCAAGCAACGTTCCCTTCACCGAACACTCACTTCCCTGCGCTACAGCTACCGCCTGTGCAAGCGTCATGGGAGACGAGGTCTTCGTCGCCATCCAATACCACGCACCGAGCACCGCAACAACGATAATGATAATCGTAATAAATCCTCCCGTAGGAAATGTATTCATACTCGTAGTGTCTCACTCGATAAATGAAAAAGAGATGAATATACAACTCATCTGTTGGCGACTACAGGGATCGGTCACGCCTTACTAATTCGCTTCGCTCATAAGTATGCGCGACCCCACCTCGCTGTTTCGTTCAGAAACAAAACATGCTCCGGCTTTCGATTCCCTGCCGCGAGGCGCGCAGGCGCCTCGCTTAGGCGCCCTCGTAATCGAGGACTCTTCGAGGGCGACTACAGGGAATCGAACCCTGATCGAGAGCTCCACAAGCTCCAGTGTTAACCATTACACCATAGTCGCCATGAACACCCTTAGGTTATAGCACAGATATCATTTTTTTCTAACTTCAGTACCGCGGATTCTCTTCAGCGACGCCCGCGAGATGATTTGCGAGACGTGCGAGCGCAAAGAGAAGCGAAGAGAGGCGATTCATATACGCTTTTAGCTCTCCCGAAAGCGAGCAAGCTTGCACCTCCTCCGCAGCAATGAGCCGGCGCTCTGCTCGACGCGCAAATGTTCGAGCCACATCGAGGAGTGCTGAAAGCTCTGTTCCCCCTGCAATTGAGAACCCCTTTAGTGGCGGGATTTCTTGCTCGATAGCATTGGTCAGCTCTTCGAGACGCTTCACCGCTCCCTCCTCTACCCGCTTCTCGGCGCCAGCTACTGCCGCTTGGATGACAAAAAGAGTCTCCTGCACTTCACGCAGAAGAGGCGCAATACGTACTTCCCCGTGAGCGCGCATCTTCACAAACCCCAGGAAAGCATTGAGTTCATCGAGCGCCCCGAGTGCCTCAGGCAGTTCAGACGACTTGGAGATCCGCTGTTGATCGCAGCCAAAAGCGGTCGTCGTTCCCCCATCTCCCTTGCCGGTATAGAGCATATAGAGCCAGTATACACCGCATTTTAGGAGCTATTGACTTTTATAAACAAAGATGCTATGCTGTGTTTGGCTTGATCTTTGGAGACCCGATGAGAAGCCTGAAGGAATTTGCGTTGAATGTCGGCATCCTCCTCTTGTTTATCACGCCCGCCGTGAAAAACTGGGAAGACATCTTTAACCACATTGCCTCTCTCTTTTAGAGGGGTGAGGAGAAAAAATGAGCTCGAAACGCAATTACGCCCCGGTGGACAACTGGTGGAACAAGAAGGTTATCGGGAAAATTACCCGGAACCACATCGCTCTCGTTCTGGCTTTCGCGATCATCGTGGTCGCGATGGCACTCGGTACCGACTGGAACCAGGCCTTCGGCGTTCGCTGAGCGGCACCCAGTTA
>JAKAKH010000044.1 GCA_021824605.1 bacterium | reverse complement strand
GCATATCGACCTGATGGGGTCGATCATCCTCCCTGCACTCCTGATGACCACCCATTCGCCCATATTCTTCGGTTGGGCAAAACCCGTGCCGTACAATCCTTATAATTTAAAAAATACTCGCTGGGGGGAAGCGCTTGTTGCGGGCGCTGGTAGTGCCACGAACCTCACTCTCGCTCTTCTGTTTGGCCTTGTCGTGCGCTACGGCGCAGCAACAGGACTTGACGCAACTGCTCTCTCCGTCGCTGTCCTTATTACGTTCACGAACCTGTTCCTTGGGCTTTTTAATCTCCTGCCTTTCCCGCCGCTCGATGGATTTACCGTACTTCGCTCAGTACTTCCTTGGCGCTTTGCCTCTGGACTGAATCGTTTCGAACAGCGTATACGCACAACCGGCGTGCTGTCGCTTCTTCTCTTTCTCTTTGTCTTCTCCTATGTATTTGCCGCGCCCTTCTTCCAGTTTGTAGTATGGCTCTTTGGACTCATCACCGGTACGGGTATATAGTGCGCCTATGGACTTCAACAAAATACCGAAACAATTCTGCGAAAATGTGGTTGCCGGGCACTCTGAGGAGAATTTCGTCATTATTATGAGCGTCGGTGAGACAGCTCATGCCTATGCGCTCACCCCACCGCACATGAAACGTCTCGTACAGAGCCTCTCTCACCAAGTCGCGGAATACGAAACGAAGTTTGGTCCTATCAATGCGAAATGGTCACCAGGCATTGAGAGCCCGATCCAATCAAAAGACATTCTCGGCGATGGGGAATAGTAGTCCGGTCACGGACGCGAAGCTGCTATACTAGAGCAGTATGGAGTATCAAGTTCCGCAATTCATTGAAGTTGAAGATAAGATTATTGGGCCGCTCACTCTCAAACAATTTATCTACCTCGCTGGTACTACCGGACTCTGTGTCATCTTTTTTGCGTACCTGCCACTGTTCCTCGCGCTCCTCCTTGCAGTGCCAACCGCAGGATTCGGCGTAGCGCTTTCCTTTTATAAAGTAAACGGGAAACCATTTATTGAGGTTGTGGAAGCTGGCTTTAATTACTTCCTGAGCAAGAAGTTTATGCTGTGGAAATATACCGCTCCGACCGCTGAGGAAAATCAATCCGCAGCTGTCGCCGCTGCAGCAGCCGCAGAAGCCGCACGGCCAGTACGGGGTGTGCCGCGTCTCACCCGAGGGAAGCTCTCCGAACTCGCCTGGTCGCTCGACGTTCCCACGAATAACCAGCCACTCACCGGGAAACAATCGTAACCAGTATGGACAACGCTACCCAGGCAGGAAAAACACAGGAATTCGTCCCCATTAAGGAGGTGAAAAATGGCGTCATCATCCTAAAAGATGGCGGCTATCGCGGCATCCTCATCTGTTCCGCAATCAATTTCGGCTTGAAATCAGCGGAGGAGCAGCGCGCGATTACCCTCGGGTTTCAAAACTTCCTCAACACGCTCGATTTTTCGATTCAAATTGTCATAAATTCTCGACGTATGGACCTGCGACCGTACCTCGGATTCCTCGAAGAAAAAGCTCCCGAGCAGAAATCGGAACTGATGCGTATTCAGTTGCGTGAGTATATGGAATTTATTCGGTCGTTCGCCGAACAGACGAATATTATGACCAAATCATTCTATGTCGTGGTGTCGTACGCTCCCCGAATAACCACGGCAACTGCTGCGCTTGGTTTCTTGCACAACAGTACCCCGGCGACTGCCGGCGGGGTATCGGAAGCTTCTTTTGAAGAAGATCGTGCGCAGCTTGAGCAGCGTCTCTCCCTTGTCGCTGCCGGACTTGCTGGTACCGGCGTACGTGCGGTCGCCCTCGGGACTGAAGAAGTCATCGAACTGCTCTATCGTTCCTTTAACCCCGGCGAGTTGGAGAACCCTATTCGTCTTTCCGCATAATATGAGCCTCATCGACTTTCTCACTCGCAAAAACAAACAAGAAGCACCTGCCATCGTGCCGGTTCTCCCTCGCGACATCTATAAACAGAGTTCGCTTGATCTTATCGATACCATTGCGCCGACCGCCCTTAAGATAGGCTCCCGCGAAATCGAACTTGGTGAGAAATTTGTGCGGACATTTTACACCGTCTCGTATCCTCGATTCCTTTCTGATAGCTGGTTTGCGCCCGTGATTGACCTCGACAAGGTGCTTGATGTCTCTATTTTCATCCACCCGATCGAAACGGAGCAGGCGCTCCGCAGTTTTCAGAAAAAAGTAGCCGAGGTACAAAGCCAGATTAATGAGCGTGAAGCGAAGGGGCTGGTGCGCGACCCACTTCTCGACACTGCGTACCAAGATCTCGAGAGTCTGCGCGATAGTCTGCAACAAGCCCAGGAAAAACTCTTCGACGTAGGACTCTATTTGGCGCTCTATGGTGACACCAAGGAAGAGATCGCTAAGACCGAAGGGGATATCCGTGGCATCCTTGATGCGAAGTTGGTCTACACCAAACCAGCCCTCTTCCAGCAAGAACAGGGATTCCGGTCGTGTTTACCGCTCGGGGGAGATGAGCTCTTGGTGCACTCAAAGTTAAACTCTTCTCCACTTTCTTCAATCTTTCCGTTCGTCTCCTTCGACCTGACCAGTGACCGCGGAATTCTGTACGGTATTAACCGGCACAATTCCTCACTCATTCTCTTCGATCGATTCTCACTCGAAAACTACAATTCGGTTGTCTTTGCGAAGTCAGGTTCGGGCAAAAGTTATGCCACGAAACTCGAGATTCTCCGTTCGCTTATGTTCGGTATCGATGTGATTGTCATTGATCCTGAGCGAGAATACGAGCAGCTTGTCGAAGCAACAGGGGGACGTTCGTTCAACATCTCTCTTTCCTCAGAGAGCCACATCAACCCCTTTGACCTTCCGCCTGTTCGCGAAGATGAAGACCCGAAGGATATTCTTCGGTCGAACATCATCTCGCTTGTCGGACTCTTCCGCATTATGCTCGGCGGTCTCTCTCCCGAGGAGGATGCCATTATCGACCGCGCGATCAGTGAAACCTATGCCTTGAAAGACATTACCGGTGACTCTGACTTTACCGGTGCTGAAGCACCACTCCTTTCTGACTTTGAACAGGTACTCTCCGGTATGGAGGGGAGTGAGTCACTTGTCGAGCGACTTTCGAAATACACGCGCGGAACGTGGTCTGGATTTATGAATCAACCGACCAACATCGACCTGCGCCAGCAGTTCGCCGTCTTCTCGGTACGCGATATGGAGGATGAATTGAAAGCTATCGCGATGTATATCATTACCCACTACATCTGGAACGAAGTCCGACATGAATTGAAAAAACGACTGCTTATTATCGACGAAGCCTGGTGGATGATGAAGAGTGACGACACTGCCTCCTTCCTCTACTCGCTTGCGAAACGAGGCCGCAAATACTATCTCGGTGTCTGTACTATCACTCAAGACGTCGAGGACTTCTTGAAGAGTCCGTATGGCCGACCTATTCTCACCAACTCCTCGCTCCAATTACTTCTGAAGCAATCTCCGACCACTATCGATGTTCTCCAAAAGACGTTTAATCTCACCGACGAGGAGAAATATCTCTTGCTCGAAGCCGGAGTAGGGGAGGGGCTCTTTTTTGCCGGCATGAAGCACGTCGCTATTAAAATCGTTGGGAGCTACACCGAGGACCAGATCATTACCTCTGACCCTTCGCAGCTGCTCGCAATAAAACAAGAAAAGAGTCGCCATGCCGCCGAGAAGCAATAACTTGCCTCGACTCTCTCAAAAAGAAGGCACACTCCAGAAGCCTCCAGAGCCGATGACGTGGTCGCGGGCGATGCCCATACTCGTGACTGCGCTCATTTTTGATGCTCTGCGTTTCCTTTTTACTATGTTCTGGTTCTTTGGGCCGGCACTCGCCGCACTGTACTGCACCAGTAGCGTCAATGGAGCTCTTGGCACCACCGTGGGTGGGGTAGCGGGCAAGATTGTCGCAGGAGGGTGTAGTGTCACCGCTGGTGTTGCGGGTTATCTTACCGCCCCCGCGCTTGAGACATTCGGCATTGTTATGGCAATGGCGGTTGGGCTTCTCGGGTGGATGATTATTGGTCTTATATTTCTTCTTACCAATCCGCGGGGATTAAAAGAAAATACAGGGAATATACTTTGGTTTGTTGCGAGCCTTCTCTTAAGCGAGATACCTTTTATTGACGCAGTGCCTACTCTAAGCGTCACTATGGCGAAGCTGTATTACTCTCAGATTCGTAAAGAGAAAGCTGATTGGGCATCCTATCAAGAAGCTTCTGCGGCTGAGGAACAGGCACTCCGCAACCAACGTGTAGCTGCATTTTTTGAGCTGCAACAGGCCCAGGCGCAAGAACAAGAAAATAGGGATCTTGCTCAAGAAGAGATAGATAGGGAAACACAAGACTCTCAAGAAGAGGAGCCGTCAGAAGAAATCCCCGATACCGCACAAGAAGAAGTATAAGTACTGCATGCTCGGTATATACTAGAGGTATGCGTCTTGGATTTTTTACTGCCTTCGCGATTATTTTTCTCCTACCTCTCGCCGCCTCTGCACAAGCCCTTGGGGGAGTCGGGAGCACCGACCCGTTTACCATCTCGGTGGCCCCGCAGTACCCACAGCCATTTCATCCCATCACCCTCTCTTTTCTTTCGTCATCTCTCGATCTTGCAAATACCACCCTCACGCTCACGGTCGGAGGGAAACAGATCTACCAGGGAAGCGTTCATCCTGTCACTGTTATGCTCGGGAAGGCAGGGAGCGTCACGACTCTGAAAGCAACCATTGCCGCTGCTCTCACCACCTACAGCAAATCTCTTACTCTTCAACCGGAAGACGTTGCTCTCATTGCCGAGCCCATCTCTTCAGCACCAGTGCTCTATCCTGGGAAACCTCTCGTACCTCTTACCGGAAGTACACGAGTAGTGGCGGTCGCCACTTTTGCCGACGCGAGTGGACAAGCCCTTGATCCTGCACAACTCTCCTACACGTGGACAGTCGATGGTGCGACGATTGCCGATTCCTCGGGTATCGGTAAGTCAGCCATTATCGTTGCCTCTCCTCTTCAGTACCGCGATCGTTCCGTGACAGTCACCGTACAAAACCAAACTGGCGCACTTGTTGGAGGAGACTCGCTTTCGCTCGCCCCGGTGACCCCGACCATACGTGTGTATGAAAATGATCCGCTCCTCGGCGTCCGTTTTGATCACGCTCTTCTTGGCTCCTATTCCATTTCTGGGACCGAGTCGAGTCTGTATGCAGCACCATTCTCATTACCCCTCATACAAGGGAACCCGGTGGTGCAGTGGTTTTTAAATAGTGCCGCTGCGCAGACCGGGAATACCATCACTCTTCGACCCTCGGGTACCGGACAGGGGAATGCCTCACTTTCGCTCACTGCTTCAGGCGGTACCGCCCCGCTCGCTACGGCAAATCTCTCCCTCTCTTTTGGCGTGAAACCGAATTCTAACTTCTTTGGCCTATGAAAAAAATACTTCTCTTCGGTCTAGTCGCGCTCATAGGGTTCGCTCCCCATGTCTTCGCCCAAGGATTCACTGCTCTTGCGCCGATTCCCGGACTTACGGATACGAGCTCAACAGCAGTCATAAACTCGAGCACGCTCGCAGCTTTCTTTAACAATCTGTATAAATATCTCATTGGTGTCGCAGCTGTTCTCGCGGTCATTGAGATTACGTGGGCTGGCCTTGATATTGCGATTTTCCATAAAGATGCCGTGGGGGCCATTACGGACGACAAAGGGAGGATCTACAATGCGATTTTCGGCCTCGTTCTTGTCCTTTCTCCGGTCCTGGTTTTCTCCATCATTAATCCGAGTATCCTCAACCTCTCGCTAAACCTCCCTCCGATTGACCTTTCCACTGCTCCGCTCCCAGCCCAAACTTCTACAGGAGGAACGACGAGTGGCGCCAATAATCAAGCAGTTGACCCTGCCACGACTGCTGCCATCAGTGCAGGATGTACGGTGACCGGCACCTTATTCAAAACGGCAATATGCCCAACGCAACAAGCAGCACAAGATTTTGCAACAGGCTGCACCACTGGTTCGGGAAATGTCCCATTTTTTACAACACAACACAAAGCAACTTGCGGTACCGAGAATGGACCTATCACTGGACCTTACGCTTTTGCTGACACGAGTCAGTCAACAGGGTTTGTTGGATTATTGAACACAATTACTGGCTATTCCTACTACGAACCCCTTTCGAGTACTCCGACAAATCCAAATAATGGGAATGCGGTGTTGCAATTTGCCTCTGCGTGCACCGCAGATACAGGTACTACGTGTATGAGTACCATAAAAACCCCTTGTGCTTCAAAAGTTGTACAGTTGCTGATTGGGGGAGGAAAAGATTCTTCAGGCTCATGCTGGAATATTTCTCTTTCCTGTACTGATGGGAATACAGGTGCGGGAGGCTGTAGCAGCAATCCTAACTTCACGGTAGTTCAAGCAAAATAATATGCGACGCACCCTTCTCATTATCTCAGTCATTGTGCTCCTGATCGGAGCCGGGTTTGGTGCGTACTTCTACTTCGCGAGTTCTCCAGCAGTATCCGTTGCACCAACAACGAGCACCACACTCCCGCAAGCAGGGCAGCAGTCCCTTCCACAGACAGCTTCTACTACCACGGAACTCGGCACGCCTCCGACACCCCAGACTGTTTCTTCGCGA
>JAKAKH010000032.1 GCA_021824605.1 bacterium | reverse complement strand
ATTCTGGGTTTGCTGGACTCCCTGGCTTTGGTGGCATGTGTCCCCAGATTCCCTGTACAATTGACCCAGACAGCCATAAGGCCATAACAGTGCCCGCATGGGTGACTGCGGGAGCCCTAAATTCTCCAGCTGTTCAAATTAACCACAGTGCGACGATACGCGATAATACTACGAGTGTGTCGGGAGACGCTCCCGCGGTACACGTCGGAGACTCTATCTCATTTCTACCGGCTGCAAATTCAGGAACGGATATTTCCTGGAATTCATCTGGCTTTGGTATTGATACGCCCTATGGGAATTGGTCAAGCAGCAATACGGTGACCGCCTGTGACGCCTCAACGCAGATTGGAACTAATCAAATGGGCAGTGGCTATTACTCAGCTACGTATGCTGGGTATGTCTCCCTCAATATCACCCCTTCGTCGCCAACGATCTCGAAGAGTGGCACCGCGACCTTGTCCTGTGACACAAGTGGTTTTAATTGTACCGTCACGGGAGCCGGTAGTATTAACGCGACGATAACCTGGCCGGCAACAACCGGAAGTTTTGCGTATGCCTATACGAAAGTCGGATCTAACGATGTTCTGCATGGCTTTTATTTACCAACGGGGACCTGTGTTGATGCTGGACCAATGTCTACGAGCGACGGTGCCTACTACAGTAGCACCTATCCTTACCCACTCATCAACAACACGCAACCGGTGCCGTACGTGTTGCCTGTCCCAGCTCAAAACATCAGCTTTAATCTGGCCGTCACAGCGTCTCCATCTGTGAATGTGTACTTCGGTCTTCTTGATACTCTTAAATCACTTCTCTCTAGTATGTTTGCTCCAAAAGCCTTCGCAGAAGGTAGTGGTATAAGAAACTGAGTGGGCCGGGGGGCGATAAGCAATACAACTACTTCCCAAAACCTGATCCCTGCCTTAAGTTGCAGTGCAGCTCTCAAGGACTCGTGCCTATAGACTCTCAATCCTCTGGTCAGAAATGTACGTTTACGGTAGGGGTGATTGTATATGTCCCCGAGAAAGAAATGGAACTCCCGAAAGTAAGCGTAAGGGCTGATGGATTTGGTGTCGTGTAGCCTGGAACAGGCCCCCAAGTGATGGCGTAAGGGCCGAGTGGTTCTGAAGGGTATGATTGAGAAGTACCTGAATCAAGAATCGTCGTAGGTCCGGTGATAGTCCATGTTGCCGGAACATTCGAAGACACATTTATTCCACCGTTTATGGCACGAACATAGAAATCTACAGAACTGGCGCTACTACCAGAGGCTACTCGATACAACGACGTGCCGTCAGGAGAAAGAAAATTGGCATACGGTGCATACGACCTCCCTGCAGAGTAATCGACCTCTCCTGAGAGGGAGCCAGTACTCGGATCGCGGTTAAACAATACAATGTATGCAGGAGGCGCGCCGAATCCAATTCCCGGGACGTTTCCATATAGTGAGTATCCATCGGGCGAGACTACAAAAGAAGATATCACATGGTTTGCAGGGTAATCGACTCGCCCAGAGAGGGTGCCGGTGGTGGTATTCCGAGCATAGACAGAGACGGATGGCCCAGGAGTACCCACATAGAGTGTCTTGTTGTCGGGAGATATCGTAATGCCCTGCACGGTATACCCTACAGTAACCGGGTACACGATTGGCCCAGAGAGAGTGCCAGTGCTGGCATTGATTGTATACAACAATATAAACCCATTGTTACTTGTATCATTAGTCGTCACGTATAGAGATTTCCCATCGGGAGATAACGCAAATCCGTTGGTATAGGGCTTGCCAGTAAGATAATCAACTCGTCCGGAGAGGGTGCCGGTAGTGGTGTTACGTGAATATAGAGTTACATATCCATTACTATTATAAGAACTCAAAATGTATACTGAGGTACCGTTTGGCGACATAAGAATCTGCTTTGCTCCGTCAGGAAGACTATAGGTAACACTTCCTCCTGAGAGCGTGCCGGTAGTGGTGTTACGTGAATACAAGGTGAGTAATCCATGACTTGCTCCGTACTCATTTACTACGTACACCGAGGTGCCATCGGGAGATATGGCAACACCGTACGATGACATCCCTATGGAATAATCAACCCCTCCTGAAAGCGCTCCTGTGCTTACGTTACGAGTAAAAAATCTCACGGTGCCAGTACCCATATAGGTAGTTACCACATATAGCGAAGTACCGTCGGGAGATACCACCCCGTCCTCAGGAATATTTGTTACCGCATAACTCGTAGGACCAGAGAGAGAGCCTGCCGAGCCCGCCTCCACTACACTCGTGTATCCAAAAAAGACAGTGGCGAGCAGAAAAAGTATGCTGAAGAATTTAGTAAATTTCATGGTCATGATTCCTTAATTCTTAATTAGTACACTGATACTCACTTGAGATCCTGGAGTACTTGTTGCTACACTCGCACTCACCGTAATATTGATCTGATTCTGATCTTTTAGAGCATAGAGTGACGAGACGGTCTTTCCTTCATATGTGTTGGCAATTTTCCAGGAATTTTTCTTCAAAAAATCATTGTAGAGTACGTAGTTCTGATTCATCATCTTCTGAGAAAGGAAGACGACGGTAAGCTGAGTCTCATTTGGATAGGCGAGGCTATAGCTCTGATTGAACTGCGCCCCTTTCTCAAGCGGTATATTTGAAATAAAGTCACGAGGGGTCGTGGTACCGAAGTCTGTCTTCTTTGGCAGAGAGATGGGGGCTGTGGTTGTTGCATCGGCAACAAAAGACTTTTGAGATGAACTGCCCCGAGAGACATGGAAGAAGAAATACGCCGCTATACAAACAATTAGGAGGACCACTCCCGCAATTCCAATGAAAATAAAGAGTCTCTGGTGTGTATTATTTTCAGTTGGCATGTTTTCAAGTTCCATACGTCTAGTATATATCACGCAGCCCCTCACGGAGAGGAGAATTGTGGTGATAAAGAACTACCCGCCCAGCTGGTTGATATCTTGCTGGAATTGAGAAGCGAACTCCATCACTCCATCGCCATAAAACGCGTACGCCGGATTATTGGCGTGCGCATAGCCTGCGAAGTAGCGGAGCGCCGCAAGCCGTTCGGCTGCTGGCGTCTGGGCGGCTGCGCCATTGTCAGCCATCAGCATCGCCGTCGCCATAATCGCCACCTGTGCATCCCACGGATTACTCGGTACATTCGCCCCGAGAAGTTTCCGTACCCGGTCCTTACTTGCGACGTACTGCCACGGCCCCTGCCAGAACGCGAGACCTAACCCTGCGGTCGGCGTACAGGTGTTCGTCTGTGTATTCACGAAGCCGCCGTAACACACCCAGGTTGAAGGGATAAACTGCCCTGGTCCCATCGCCCCGCCCCAGCCGTACCACGGCTTCTTCGAGACCGGCATTTTATCGGGATCAAGCCCGAGTGTCTGGGTGATAAACGCGAAAACCGGTTGGTCACGATTCGGCGCCATATCAACTCGCCATGTCCCCGTCCCGAGATTCTCACCGAGATTCGTTTCCTGCTTCAAGACGCCGAGCGTGACGGCTGCACGTGTCCCGGTCACCTTCTCGGCCGCCTGCGCGTAGGTAAGCGCGACACCAAACGGTATCGAGGCACTGTCGCGCAGCATAAAGAGCTCCGCGCGAATCTGTGCAGCGCTCTTCTGGCTCGATGCGATGAACTTCTGGTAGTTAGCTTCGAGACCTTTCGTCTGCGTAAGGAGCTGCTGCTTATCCTTCTCTTGTGCCTGCACCTGCTGTTTTGCAAGCTGCGCCACGGTCCGCAGCTGCTCCTGTTCAGCGAGGCGCGCTTGGAGAGCTTCCTTCTCGGCCTCCGTCGAAGAGCTCGTCTGCTGAATCTGATTGAAGGAGTCTGCGAGCGAGCTCTTAATCGACGTGAAGGCATCGAGATCCCCGAAGAACCCGGACACGTCCTGTGAACCGAGCGCGACACTAACCACCGAGTAGTTATCGAGCATTTGTGTCTGACGAAGTATCTGCGCGAGCGACTCATGCTCGGCACTCAGCTGTGCCGAGAGCTGCGAGAGCGTCTGATTATGGACGCCAATATTACCGTTCAGCTGGGTAATCGTCAGATTGATGGCCTGAATCTGGAGCTGCGTCTTTTTAATCTCGGCATTGAACGCGTCAATCTGTGTCTGGAGCGTCTGGTGCTGATTCTGCGCGATATCGAGCAATTGCTGCTGTGCGGAGATCTGACTCTCGATAGCACTCAACTGATTCTGCAAATCCTGCTGGCGCTGAGATACCTCCTGCACAGCTGTCTGCGCTAAGGCGAGTTGCGGAGCAACAATACACACACAGCTCGCGATAAAAAGTAAAAACCGACGCATTGTTCGGTTATGTTACCACGAAGCGTGCTTGATGTACGCTTCTTTTTACGCAGCCGCCTCCGGTGCTGCCTCTTCCTTACCCTTCTTCTCTACCTCTACTGAGGAAATGTCGGCTGGAGCTGCCTCTTCCTTCTCTTCAACCACTGCCTGTACGAGCGCAACGACGTCCTCAGCTTCATTCACGAGCTCGATACCCGCAGGAAGTACGAGATCCTTCGCGTGAATCTGATCATCCATCTCCTTCAGCACTGAGAGATCAACCTCAATCGTGTGTGGGAGATTCATCGGATCGGCTTTCACTTCGATTTCGTGCATCACTTTCACCAGATTTGCGCCAGCGGCCACTGCTGCTGATTCACCAATATAGGAGAGCGGAATAGCCACTTCGACTTTCTCTCCCTTCGTCACCGCATAGAAATCGACATGGAGTGGAATACTGGTTACGGGGTCGTAGGAAACTTCGTGGATAAGCGTCGGGAGCGCAGCGCCAAGCCCGGAGAGAGACACGATGGTCGCCTCGCCTGCCTCACGCAAGACTTTCGCAAAAGCCTTGGCATCAACCGTAATGGTCTCTGACGCGTGATGACCGCCATAGACGACCGCAGGGATACGGCCGCTTGCACGGATAGCTGATAGGGTCGCGGTCGAAGACTCGCGTTTTTCTACGGGAAGCGTAAGCATATAGAGGAGAATATACGCGAAAACAGTCTAGAAAGCAATTAACCGAGCGCTACCGAGGCTTCCTTGAGACGCGCGAGGAAAGCTGCCCGAGCGGCAGGCACGTTTTCTTCCTTCCCCTGCCAGAGGGCGAGCGCTTCTTCCTGGAAGGCACGAGCGTAGGAGAACGTCAGCGGCCATGGGGCTCCGAGCTCACGTGCTCGCTGCGAAATCGCTTTCAAATTAGCAATAGCCTGATCCGGAGTCTGTCCGCCAGAAAGAAACACGATGCCCGCGATATCTGCCGGTATCGTTTCCATAAGAACTCCGACGGTATCCTCTGCAACTTCTTCGGGGGTATCTTTCTTCCCGCTTGCATCTCCCGAGAGTGCCATCGAAGTCTTCACGATAAGGCTCGTCCGGTCGACAGCATGCTCGTCGAGCACAGAAAAGAGCGTCCCAAAAGTCTCTGCAATAACTGCACGCGCGCGGGCACGGCTGTGATTCCCTGAGAGCAGCACTTCTGGTTCAAGAATAGGAATCATACCGGCGCTCTGCACCTCCTTTGCGTACGTAGCGAGACGGCGGGCATTCTCGTGGAGCGCTCCGGCTGTCGGCAGAGTGTCTCCGTCGATACGCACCACCGCGCGCCACTTCGTGAAGACAGCCCCCTGCTTCTTGTAGCCAACCAGTCGCTCCGGAAGATCGAGCAGTCCTTGGGTAATAAGCTCCTGCGGGGAATCGCTGATAGGCTCGGTTCCAAGGTCAACTTTCACGCCAGGTGCAATACCGCGCGCAATGAGCGACTCGGGGAAAAGTGTTCCATCGTTCCCGCATTCGCCAAGCGTCTCTGAGAAAAGGATGATGCCTGAGAGGTACTGGGCAATCCCTTCAGCGCCGAAAAAGAGATCTCGATACTGACGGCGCATCTCCGCACTGGTCGGGATACCGTAGCTCGCGAGACGCTCTGTCGCAGTGTGCACACTCTCATCGGCAGCGAGAATCCCTTTTCCAGGAGCGAACAGCGAACGAGCAATGGTTACAAGGTCAGTCATCATAGTGACCTCATGATAGCACACGCCTGCTGTTGTCGAGGCGTGTGCTACACTATTTTTCATATGAACTTTATTGCTATCGGTGATACCACCGTCGACGAATTTATTAAATTAAAAGAAGCTCGTGTCAGTTGTAACGTGAACGACCAAGACTGCACGATCTCGATGAAATGGGGCGACAAAATTCCCTATGAGTACTCTGAGATGGTACCTGCCGTTGGCAATGCGGCAAATGCCGCTGTCGCTGCCGCACGCCTTGGCCTCTCCGCAGGCTTTGTCTCAAACGTCGGCAATGACCGTTTCGGCGAAGAAGTGCTCGCCACTTTCAAGAAAGAAGGTGTCGATACCGCCTACATCGCGGTCAACGAAGGCGTCCCAACGAACCACCACTATGTTCTTATGTACGACGCGGAGCGAACAATCCTGATTCGCCACGAAAACTATCCCTACGTCATTCCTGAAGGATTTGTCGCACCGGAGTGGATCTACCTCTCCTCTATTGGCGATCATTCAGAAACATTCCACGACGACCTTGCCACATGGCTTCACGCACACCCCGAGACGAAACTCGCCTTCCAGCCCGGTACCTTCCAGATGACGATGGGCAAGACGCGCCTAGCCCCGCCCTACGCAGCGTCGGAGCTCGTTGCCTGCAATAAAGAGGAGGCTGAGCGTATTCTCGAGATCGGAGAGACCGACATCGCTACCCTGCTCAAGAAGATGCACGAACTTGGCCCGAAGATTGTCCTCATTACGGATGGTCCAAACGGAGCCTACGCTTCTGACGGTACCGAAATGCTCAAGGTCCCGATG
>JAKAKH010000018.1 GCA_021824605.1 bacterium | reverse complement strand
AAGTACATAGAGGTCAGAGGTGGTGCACTAGACCCCTGCCTGTCGGCAGGCAGGACTATGCGACGTCTCCGTATGCCTCTTTTATAGCAGAAAAAAGTCTTTCTATCACGCCCCTTTTAGCGAGGCAATGTCTTACCTGAAAGGAAGTCGGCCTGGAATTTTCCGTCGGCATCTACTTCCCGCGCACCCCGGAGCGTCAATTCTCCTTTCTTCCCAGCGGCTTTCACCACATAGGCAGCGTAGTCAGCGTACGACGCCAACTCATCCACTTTCGCAACCTTACCATCCACTACTCCCTTGCTGTCGATCGGCACAATACCAATACTTGCCGAAAGCTGCCCCTGATAACCGGGATACTCCTTGCGCATTGTTTCGGTCACTTCCTTCTCTATCACTGTACGAACTTTTTCAGCAACCGTCGCCGCACCATGTTCATCGTCCTGTGAGAGAAAGATGCTGAACTCATCGCCGCCTACTCGTGCAAAGACATCCGACTCACGAAGTACACCGCGAATACGCTCAGAGATAAGCTGCAAACAACGGTCACCGCCCGCATGGCCGCAGGTATCATTCACCTCTTTAAAACCATCAAGGTCGAGCGCAAGGAGAGCTGAGGGAATCTCAGCTTTTTCGTCCCTTCGTTCACGAGCAAAGAGTGATTCAAGACGCTGCACTTCTTCGCGGAACCCTCGTCGATTCAGAAGCCCGGTAAGCTCATCCGTACGGCTCGTACGTTCAAGAGCCGCAATGCGCTCACTCATATCGGTAAGAGCCGCTTTTACCTCTTCTCCAGACAACGTCTCAAACCGTTCGAGCAATTTAGTAATCTCCTCGGAAAGGAGAGGTTCCCGGGGTGATTCGTGTACTGTCGTATTCTCTGATTCTGCTGAGTGTGTCGGGCGAGGGAATGCTTCCATACAATTATCGTGCACCGAGTAATGCCTGAATTCTATCTTGAATCGGCGGGTGCGTCGAAAACATATGCTCAATCCACCCACTCGACCCGCCTTTCGTGCCCTTTGGACCAAACGGGTCGCCAATGAAGAGATGCGCCGTCGCAAGATTCGCGCTTCGCATTGGTGCTGCATACCCACCGATCTTCTGGAGCGCTGACGCGAGTCCTTCTGGATATCGGGTGAGGAGCGCACTTGAGGCATCCGCGAGATATTCGCGACGTCGCGAGACAGCGAGTTCAATCAGCTTCGCCGCGAGCGGTGCGAGCACGATAGCAATAACCGCAACGATCATAAGCACGGCGTTGTTATTATTCTCGTCTCGGCGTCCGCCACCCCAAAAAGAGATGCGCAAAAACATATTTGCAACAAGAGCCACGAAGCCCGCAAGCACCACGGCAATGGTCATAAGAAGCATATCGCGATTCTTAATATGCGATAGCTCGTGTCCAATCACCCCTTCAAGCTCAGGACGCGTCATCATCGAGAGAAGACCAGTTGTCGCACAGACGACCGCATGCTGCTCGTCGCGGCCAGTAGCAAACGCGTTCGGCGCCGGGTCATCAATAACATAGAGCTTCGGCTTCGGCAGTCCCGCCGTAATAGCAAGGTTTTCGGTTACGGTGTAGAAATCGAAGAATTCTTCACGCGATGCTGGCCGGGCATGGTTGAGCGAGAGTACAAGTGTATCTGAGGCCCAGTACGCGTAGAAATTGGTCACTATCGCCACTACGATTGCGATATAGAGAATTGATGGATTTCCGTAGTACCACGAGATAGCGTACCCTACCGCAACGACAACAATGAGGAAACCGATCACGAGCGCCCACGTCCGGCGAATATTTTTTGCCCGCTCGGCGTAGAGATCCATTTAGAACTGCACTTTCACCGGCTCGGCTGCGGCAGCGTCCGCGGAAGAAAGTTCAAAAAGATCCATGGCCTTGAAACGGAACAGTGCGGCGATCAGATTGCCTGGGAACGACTGCAAGGCCGTATTGAGGGCCATGACTGTCGTGTTGTAGAAGCGGCGAGAAGCCTGGATCTTATCCTCCGTGTCGCCCAGCTCTTGCTGAAGCTGGAGGAAATTCTGATTCGCTTTCAGTTCGGGATATGCTTCCGAAAGCGCGAAGATGCTTTTCAGTGCGCCAGTCAGCTGATTCTCAGCCTGTACTTGTGTCGCCGGCGTCGTATTGCTTGCGCCCATAGCAGCTGCACGAGCTTCCGATACTTTTTCAAAAACAGTCGACTCATGCGTCGCATAACCCTTCACCGTCTCAACAAGATTCGGGATAAGATCGTAGCGACGTTTCAGCTGGACGGCAATATCGGCCCACGCCTCTTTTGCCTGATTCACCAGTGATATAAAGCGGTTATAACTAAAGATAAACCATAGAATAATGGCTACGAGAACGAGGGACAGAATGGTTGTAGTAGACATACCGAAAGTATATCACTCCTATTGTCTAGTGGAAGCGAGTGAAGAAATAGATACCCATGGGGACGCACCAGGAGAGCCAGTCGACGATCCCCTTCCGCCAAAGCTGCTGGTACATACGGCGGTGAAGATAGAACTCCTGGAAGGAGATGAATCCTACTGCGATCGCCAAGAAAACGTACATAGCGTTTGCACTCCCGAAGAATGCTCTTGAAAGATATGCCGCACTCACCAGGAAAAGAATCGAACCGATGAGATGGAAGACTTCTCGATACACCGTGAGCTTGTAGCCGTAGTGGCCCATGCCATAACGCTGCTCGTACCGTGCCAATGTCGCTTCGTAGGAACGACGACCGCGCACCCAGTGCCCCTCGATTTCAGTTTTGAAGGGGTAGAGCCGGTCCGGGATCATCACCAGCCAGTGATAGAAACCTGAATATTCCTTCTTCATGCCTCTAGCGTACCGCGCTTGCGACCGCTTTTGCAACGCGCGTATCAAGCATATCGGGAATAATCTTATCGGCAGTTGGTTTAGCGATCAGAGCAGCAAGTGCGCGTGCGGCGCGTAATTTCGTCGCTTCAGTAATCTTCTTCACTCCCCGATCAAGAGCCCCTCTGAAGATCCCAGGGAACACCAGCGAGTTATTGATCTGATTTGGGTAATCAGATCGCCCGGTCGCAACAACCGCAGCCCCCGCTTTCTTCGCCACGTCTGGCAAAATCTCAGGATCAGGATTCGCAAGCGCGAAAATGATACCTTTCGGCGCCATATGAGCCACATGCTCCGCTTTCAACAGACCTTTCCCCGACACGCCGACAAATGCGTCGGCACCCTGCATCGCCTCGGTAAGACCACCCTCCATCTTGCGCGGATTCGTGAGCGCAGCCAACTCAGCTTTGTGTGCCGTCAGATCAGGACGACCGGCGAAGATAGTGCCCGTGCGATCGAGCAGAATGATGTCCTTCACTCCTGCAGCCTTAAGCAGCTTCGCAACCGCAGTACCTGCTGCACCCGCACCACTCACAACGACTTTCAATTTCTTAAGATCTTTCTTCACGACCTGCGCGGCATTGATGAGTCCCGCAAGAACCACGATTGCTGTCCCGTGCTGATCATCGTGCATCACGGGGATATCAAGCTCCTCAACGAGACGCTTTTCAATCTCAAAACACTGCGGCGCAGCAATATCTTCGAGATTAATCCCGCCGAAATTTGGTGCGACAGCCTTCACAATACGCACAATCTCCTCCGGGTCGTGCGTATCAAGTACCAAAGGCCACGCATCCACATTCGCTTTTGCTTTGAAAATGAGTGCCTTCCCTTCCATCACCGGCAGTGCACCGTACGGGCCAATATTCCCAAGCCCAAGCACAGCTGAGCCGTCCGAAACAATAGCCACACTGTTCTGCTTGATCGACATTTTGCGCGCATCTCCCGGATGCTTCGCTAAGTGAAGCGACGCAGCTCCGACGCCCGGTGTGTACCAAAGCGAGAAATCTTTCTTCTCTTTCAACGTCACTTTCGCCCTCGTCTCGATACGCGCACCCTGCTTCTTAAACGCAGCTACTACTTTTTTTGGTTCCATAATGAGCCGAGTATACTATACGAGTGACCCCTGACGATACTGTTGAGAAATATTTTCCGCGATTAAAGCCTGAGCAGAAGCGGGCGCTTGTAAAACTCGGTATCCGCACCATCCGTGACCTGCTCTACCATTTCCCGGCGCGTTACGAGAACGCCGGACCGACTGGCACGATTACCAGTGTGACCGCCGGCTCTGACGTCACGCTCTACGGTACCGTCCGGAAACCGGATATACGAAAAACCTGGAAAGGGCGCCGGCCCGTGGCGGAAGCCTGGCTAGAAGACGCGTCAGGAAAAATTAAAATGATGTGGTTCAGTCAACCTTACATCGCAAAAACTCTCCACGACGGCATGGTCGTGAAAGTAAGCGGGCGTATCGCAGGAGAAGGAGCGAAGAGGTATCTTGCAAACCCTGCTATTGATACCTCACCGGTCGCACCCGAAGAGATTCACCAGTCTCTTTTTGCGCAAAATAGCGAAACGCCTGATGCGTCACTGCATCCTGTCTATGCGGAGAGTAAAGGTATCTCATCGCTCTGGATAACCCACGCCATTCGTAAAATATGCGAGACGAACGCCCACGAACACCTTACTGACCCTATCCCGTCCGCCATACTCGCCCGCTACAATTTACCCACGCTCTCTTCAGCGCTTGTCTTTATCCATGCGCCGCAGAAAATGGCCGACGCTGAAGCGGCTCGGAAGCGTTTCGCTTTTGAAGAGATTTTTGCCCTCCAAGTTGTCATGCAGCAACGTCGTCGCGCACTACTCCGCGAAGAAGCTTTGCCGGTAGCCGTTGACCGATCGCGGCTCCATGACTTCATCGACTCATTCCCGTTCCCGGCCACTGACGCACAGATGCAGGCTATTGAAACTATCACCTCTGATTTTGAACAAACGCATCCGATGCTCCGCCTCCTTGAGGGGGATGTCGGAAGTGGCAAAACTGCCGTCGCAGCAGCGACGGCGTACCTCGTGGCGACTTCCACGCCCCAGGGGCGCATTGCGGGTACTCTCCAAGTCGCCTATCTCTGTCCGACAGAAATTCTCGCAAAGCAGCATTTCTCAACATTTGTGTCCTATTTTAAAAAACACCCTATTCCTATTGGTCTCATTACCGGTAGTGAATGTCGGAAATTCCCTTCGCGCGTCCGCTACGAAGAATCAGCAAGACTCTCGAAACCGGCATTTAAAAAAATGGTGGCGAATGGCGAAATACCCATCGTCATTGGCACGCACGCACTCATTGAGAAATCACTTTCATTCAAATATTTCGCCTATGCGATTATCGACGAGCAGCACCGCTTCGGCACAATGCATCGCCAGAAACTCGCCACTAAGGGTGCGATCGCTCCCCACCTTCTCTCCATGACCGCGACACCCATCCCCCGTACACTCGCCCTCACACTCTACGGCGACCTCGACCTCACCGTACTTGATCAGATGCCTGTCGGCAGAAAACCCATTCTCACGAGCGTCCTTGGCCCCGAGAAACGCGACGAGGCGTATGCCCGCGTTCGCACCGAACTTGCTCTCGGTCACCAAGCATACGTGATCTGTCCACGTATCGATGAACCCGACCCTGCAAAAGAGCTCGCGCTTATTGCAAAATCAGTGAAAACAGAGGCGGCACGCCTAAAGCGGGATATCTTTCCGCACGCAACTATCGATATCCTGCACAGCAAAATGCGTCCGGGAGAAAAAGAAGTGGTGATGCAGCGTTTTGAAAAAGGCGAAGTCGATATCCTCGTCGCGACCTCGGTCGTCGAAGTGGGCGTGAATGTGCCGAATGCGACAGTCATTCTTATCGAAGGTGCTGAACGTTTCGGTCTTGCCCAGCTCCACCAGCTCCGTGGTCGCGTCATTCGCTCCACCAATCAAGCGTACTGCTTCGCTCTCCCTGAATCATTTGGCCAGACAACCAAAGACCGTATGAAAGCATTTGTAAACGCAAAAAATGGATTTGAACTTGCCGAATACGATCTCGCACTCCGCGGTGCTGGTGAACTTGTAGGAGGTCGACAGTGGGGCGTCTCCGATATCGCCATGGAGGCGCTCAAGAATCTCAAACTCGTCGAAGCAGCCCGTACTGAAGCTGCTCGGTTGGTCGCCGAAGACCCCGACTTGCGGCAGTACCCGGCACTAGCGAAGCGCGCCCATACCGCTGACACCGAGATGCATTTGGAGTAGTCGTGCGCTACAGTATCACCATAGCTCCCACCCGTAGCTCAGTTGGTTAGAGCATCGAGCTTATACCTCGAGGGTCCTTGGTTCGAGTCCAAGCGGGTGGACCAGAAAACGTTACACAGTGCCGCCGGCAGTGCCGGGAGCGATCGTCACTCCCTCCTCCTCTTTCTTCTTCGGGGTGATGCCATTCGCAATGAGTGTCTTCTCGAAATCATCACGTTCGACCGTCTCCTTCTCGACGAGTTCTTTTGCAATTGCGTCGAGTGCGCCGCGGTGTTCGGTGATAACTTTCGTCGCGCGCGCTTTCGCTTCATCAATGATGCGCGACACCTCAGCATCAATGCGTGCCGCAACCTCTTCGGAATACGGCTCATTGCCCAACTGACGATCACCGAACGCGATCGGACCAAGTTTCTCGCTCATACCGTATCGCACCACCATATCGCGAGCGATAGCAGTGATTACCATCAAATCATTTGAAGGTCCGGTCGTCACATCATCAAACAGCATTTCCTCAGCAACATACCCGCCAAGCGTTGCGGCAATATCATCGAGAAACTGCTTCTTCGACTGCATTTTCTTATCATCAAATGGCAGCTTGAGCGTATACCCCGCAGCACGACCACGACTGATGATCGAAATCTTGTGCACTGGATCAGCGTAAGGGAGCACCGAGGAAACGAGAGCGTGTCCCGCCTCGTGGTATGCCGTCAGCTCTTTCTCGCGCGGACTGAGCAGGTGACTCTTCCGCTCCGGACCCAGCATCACTTTCTCTATCGAACGTATCAAATCGTACTGGGTAATCTCGGTGCGATTTTCACGTGCAGCGAGGATTGCGCCCTCATTCATAAGCGAGTAGAGCTCAGCTCCCGAGAAGCCCGGTGTGCGCTCTGCGATCACGGTAAGCACGACATCCGGACCGAGTGGTTTCTTCCGAGCATGTATCTTCAAAATCTCTTCGCGGTCACGACGATCAGGAAGGTCAATCGTCACGCGTCGATCGAAACGTCCTGGGCGCAAGAGCGCTGGGTCGAGGACATCCGGCCGATTAGTTGCAGCCATCACCACCACCTTCTCAGTTGGCTCAAACCCATCCATCTCGACGAGAATCTGATTCAACGTCTGCTCACGCTCATCGTTCCCACCACCCACACCCGAGCCGCGCGCACGCCCGACCGCATCTATTTCATCCACAAAGATAATTGCGGGTGCTGCTTTTTTCGCTAACTGAAAGAGATCCCGGACCCGAGAAGCACCGACGCCGACAAACATCTCCACAAACTCAGACCCGCTAATTGAGAAAAATGGTACTCCCGCTTCACCTGCCACGGCACGCGCAAGCAGCGTCTTCCCGGCCCCT
>JAKAKH010000014.1 GCA_021824605.1 bacterium | reverse complement strand
ATGGTAGCACGGAAGCGTATGTACCTATCGGACGAGGCGGCGAAGCAGAGGATTCTGCAAGAGAAATATGGCGGGAAAGAAAGCGACGAGTACCGTGCAGACTGCGCGCGTATTGATGCGCATGAGCCGTGGGAGTACGTGCTTGGGTATGCCGATTTTCTCGGTTGCCATATCGACCTCTCGTATACACCGATGGTCCCGCGCGAAGAAACGGCATTCTGGGTCGCCCGAGTGATTGAGGAATGGAAAGGGCGAGGGCCGCTTACTGCGCTCGATCTCTACGCCGGTTCGGGCAATATCGGCATTGCACTCGCGAAACATTTGCCTGAAGCGCACGTTACCTGCAACGAGCTTGATGCGGCTCTCCTGCCACAAATTGCTCACTCGCTTGAGTTGAATGGCATTGTTCCAGCACGGACGACGCTTCTCGCGGGTGATAGTCTCGAGAAGATTACCGGTACCTTCGACGTGATTTGTGCGAATCCACCATATGTCGACCCAGCAGGTGAGGCCGATATGGATCCAGAGATGCGGTACGAGCCGCGCATCGCGTTCTTCGGCTCCTCAGATGGATATGGTCATCATCGAGAACTTATTCGAGAAGGACGAAAGTATCTTACGTCGCGTGGCGTGCTCTACGTTGAGTGCGATATGACACAGGTAGCCTCGCTTAAAGAGCTGCTTGTCGGCACGGATTGGCACTCAGAATTTTGGAATGATCCGTATGGGCACGAGGGGGTAATGGTGCTGCGTGCTGCATAGGAGGAAGCATAGTATCAAGAGTAATTTTTTGCGTGCAGTGATTTGGAAGGTATACTGCAGGAAGTATGAATATAAAACCTGTTGAGACACATAACCGGTCTCTCGTGAAGTCAGTCAGTTATCGTGTCGTCAGCGTCATGGTTGACGCAGTCGTCGCGTATTATTTCACTCACAACATCGCCCTCTCAGCGGGCATCGTCATTTTTGTTGATGCGTACAGCACGCTTATCTATTATCTGCACGAGCGCGCGTGGGCGCACATTCATTGGGGACGTCGTCCTGCTCCCGCGATGAGTTACGCACCTATTTCATCCCAATCTGAGCCAGGAAAGTAGCGAGTTCATCGCCAGTGATAGGGCGCCAGGCGCCAGGCTTTAAGTCTTCAAGGCGGATATTGAGAATACGTACGCGCTCGAGCTCGGTCACCGTGTTGTGCATCGCGGCGACCATGCGGCGAATCTGATGCTTTTTCCCTTCGGTGAGGGTGATATTGAAGCTCTGGGGACCTGTTTTGCGCACCTTACAAGGAGCGGTCAGATAGCCCTCGATGTTTACGCCAGCTTCCATTGATTTCTTGAAACTCTCGCGGAGCGGGTCGAGAGTCCGTACACGATACTCCTTCTCATGATCGTACTCTGGACTGAGGAGGCGATCGGTCACCCGGCCATCGTTCGTGAGAATGATGAGGCCGCTTGAGTCTTTGTCGAGGCGGCCGACAGGGAAGACGTTGGCCATATCCTTCCCGTGCGCGACGCTCTGTTTAATATCTTTCTCGCCGAGTTGCGGTGAGTGGGTAATAACCCCGACTGGCTTGTTGTAGGCGAAATAGAAGTATCGTTTCGATGAGAGCGTGCCGACCATCTCGACACGGTCGGTCGGAGTGACTTTGTCGCCGAGAACGGCGATCCGGCCATTTAGAAGCACTCGTTTCTTCGTAATGAGCTCATCGGCTCCGCGTCGCGTCGCAATACCCTGCTTCGCAAGGTATTTGTTGACGCGCATGGGGTACCCGTCTTTGGGCTCGGGCGGAGGAGTCTTTGACATTTTTCAAGTATATCATTGTAATGAAGAAATGTCCATCTCGATCTTGAGATACAGGATTGCTTTTTTCATATCCTATGGTATAAGAATCATAGGAATATTTATGATCAATCGGTACCTTCAAATCAAAAGGAGAAAATCATGCCTCAAAAGAATGTCCTGATCGTCAGTAATACTGACGATGCACATGCAACAGCAATTCACGACAGACTTAGGAAGCGCTCAATACAAACATACCGCCTCGATAGCGACACGTTCACTCGTGGAGAACATTCTTGGCGTATTCATTCGGACACAAATCGCGATTCGTTCTCTTCGTGGTCTATTCCCGATGTAGACGTCGTATGGTATCGGAAAGTGAAGTTTCCGGAACCAACTGACGTGGTGCAGTCGTTCATAAGTAAAGAAAATCAGGGTTTGTTTGACTGTATTCTTGCTGGGTACGATGACTGCCGGTGGGTGAATCCGCTTGATCGGCTGGCGAAAGCGAGATCAAAGATTGTGCAGTTACGAAAGGCGATAAACATTGGACTGCGCATCCCAGATACGATCATTACGACCAGTGTTGAGGCTCTGAGGGAGTTCTCGATGCGTCATAATGGCGAGGTTGTCGCGAAACCAATTCAAGCGCAAGTTATTGGTTCGGCGGATGCGGCATTGGTGGTGGGGACCAGAAAGCTGATGCCAGAATATTTCGAATCAGCAACCAAGTTTTCTCCATGTTACGCACAAGAACGGCTCCCGCTGAAGTCAGAAATCAGAGTGGTTGTCTTTGGAGATCAGCTCTTTTCATTTAAGCTTACTGCAAAAGAAAAGGCTGATGATCTCAAACAACTCAAACTGAGTCAGATATATCATGAGTGGTGTGAGTTGGACGAAAGCATTTCTCGGAAGATTCGTTTGCTTATGTCACTCTACGGACTAGAGTTTGGCGCGATCGATCTTGCTGTTGTCGACGATGACGAACCAATCTTTTTGGAACTTAATCCGAATGGCCAGTGGTTATGGTTGCAATATGCAACGGGCGTGAATTTGGCTGACCCGTTCATCGATTTTCTCTGCTTCTGATTTTGAGCCCAAGCCCCTTACTCGCGGAGTAAGGGGCTTTTGTTATGATGACTGGAATGTCACAGGCTTCGTCTTATGAACTGGGGGTAGTATCGAGTATGCTGCAGCAGAAACAATTCGATTTTATAATCGTTGGAGAAATGCATGGATCACAACAGAATGCGCCTCTTATGCAAGAATTATTGGCGATTATTCTCGCTAAGTCGAAACCAGTGACAATCGCTTTTGAATGGGCACTCTCAAACCGAGAACGTGAGGCGTTGCGCACGTACATTCATGGAGGTGATATTCCAGAGCAACTACCGTCTTTCTTTGCAAATTCCGACGGACGTTTCACTTATGAACATGCAGCATTATTGAAATGGATTCGTGGCTACAATAAAACACATGGCAATTTCATCGACCTCCACACGTTTGATGAATCCATTGGTAGCAAAGAGCCGGAGCAGGTAATGACAGATTCACTGCGCACATACAAAATAAATCATCCAGAATCGCTGGTCTTGGTCGAGACGGGGAATATGCATGCGAGAAGCTTGTCGTATGTCTTTATGGGCAGTGAGTATGTACCCATGGCAGCGCTCCTTAAAAAAGACCAGGCTGTTTTCTCCATCTTCTTGAAGTATATTCAGGGTCAAATCTCTGTTGAAGGAGTGAATCGAGATGTAACAGAAGCAGTTGCTCAGAAGGAGGGGGCAGGAGTATATTTTGACGCTGAAGTAGATATCCCATTTTCCCAGCCAGCACAGGACATCAAGGAATTGACTAAAATAAGTAAACTACTATGATGTAGTCGTGTGAATTCCCACACGACTCTTATGAAGGAGTGAATCGTGAGCCCATTTCTCGTTCAATTCGCTGACAAACCAGATCCCGAGCCCGAGTTCTTCGAACGTAAGGATGTCGGCTATGAAGAGGTCGTCGATCTCAGTACGTTCCACACTCGTTGCGGCCATCCCCGTCATATTGACGATTGATGGCGATGTTCGGCAAAACAAAGCCCCGATAATCGGGGCTTTTCCTTTTCTTCTGGGGTGCGGTATGGTGAGTACATGGCACGAGAAGAGAGCGTTATTCGCTTTGAGAAAGTCTCATTTGAATACGGGCACAATAAACCCATCCTTGATGAGGTTGATTTCTCGCTTCGTCGCGGAATGAAAATGGCAGTGATGGGTCAAAACGGCGCAGGGAAGTCGACGTTGTTTGCGCTTATGACTGGAGAGAAGAAGCCTGAGAGCGGCGAGATCCATCGTGTGCATGGTATGAAAGTGGCGACGGCGGCACAAGTGATTCCGCGTGAGAAGATGGCGCTCACTGTGCGTGAATTCTTCCAATCGTATTTTAGCGAAAAAGTGTATGACATTGACCCGAAGATCGATGCTGTGCTTGAGGTAGTAAACCTTAAACATCATGAGAGATTGCATGATCGAACGATTCAGAGCTTCTCGGGCGGCCAGCAGGCGCGCCTCTTGCTTGCGTCGGCGCTTATTCAAGATCCTGATCTGCTGCTCCTTGATGAACCGACGAATAATCTCGACACGGCAGGTATTGCACACCTCACACAGTTTCTCGTCGACTACGACAAGACGTGTGTCGTTATTTCGCACGATGCGGAATTCTTGAATGCGTTTACGACGGGTGTTTTGTATCTTGATGTATTTACGCGGAAGATCGAACAGTATCCTGGGAATTACCACGACGTGCAGCGAGATATTCTTGCGCGTATCGAGAGGGAGAATCGCAAGAATGCGCAGCTCGAGAAGAAGATTCAGGAGAACAAAGACAAGGCGAACTTCTTCGCACAGAAAGGCGGGAAAATGCGTCTGGTGGCGAAGAAGATGCGCACTGAGGTCGAAGAGATGGAGGAAGAGAAAGTTGATGTGCGCAAAGAAGATCGCACGATTCGTCCTTTCAGCATTCCCGTCCAAGAGGATCTGGGTGGGGTCGTCTTCTCGCTTTCGTCGTA
This sequence comes from bacterium, assembly GCA_021824605.1. Classification (GTDB taxonomy): domain Bacteria; phylum Patescibacteriota; class Minisyncoccia; order Phycocordibacterales; family Phycocordibacteraceae; genus C7867-001. The sequence continues at coordinate 3,142 of JAKAKH010000014.1, read as the reverse complement.
CTCGGTCCTCTCACCCAAGGGGAAACCAATTGAGAAGAAAGTAGCTATTTCACTGCGGAAAAATAATCATCTTCTTTTGCGGGGTCCAAATGGCATCGGCAAGAGTACGCTACTTGAAGCGATTGCGCGCGGCGTCGCCGAGGGTGCCACGATTACTGAGGGAGTGAAAGTCGGCTACTATCGCCAAGATTTCTCTACGCTCGATTTCAATCAGACGGTGTTTGACGCGCTCCTGCAGGCCATGGGGAAACCCGATGAACAGCGGCTACGGTCAGTTGCGGCCAGTTTCCTCATTACGGGGGATACGGTATACACGAAGATCGGGAATCTGTCAGAGGGGCAGAAAGGCCTGGTGGCTTTTGCGTCACTCGTGCTTGAGCGTCCAGGGCTTCTCATACTCGATGAGCCGACGAACCACATCAACTTCCGCCATTTGCCTATCATCGCGAAAGCGCTCGATCAGTACCAGGGAGCAATGATTCTCGTCTCACACGTGCCAGAGTTTGTCGCACAGATTCGTATCGACGATATTCTTGATCTCGAGAAGTAGGCGTGAGCGGGTGCGGTATAGTATGGACAATGGCATCGCACGATTTTGAAAAAGAGCTTGAGGAAGCGCTTGAAGTTCCCGCGCTTGCGCTTGAGGAAAGTATCGCTTTTGTCGAGAAAGAGGAGAAAGTTATTTTTGATAAAAAACCGCTGAAACTGGCAGAAGAGTATTGGCAGACGCTCGGTCCGGGACTCACAACCGGCGCAGCGGATGACAATCCGTCAGGTATCGCAACGTATTCGCAAGCGGGCGCACAGTATGGGCTGCAGCTCATCTGGACGGCGCTCTTCACGTATCCGTTTATGGCAACAGTCCAGGAAATGTGCGCGCGTATTGGCATTGTCTCGGGACAGGGTCTCGCCGCAAACATTCGAAAGTATTACTCCGCTCCCGCACTCTATATGGCGACGGCGCTTCTCTTCTTTGCAAATACGCTGAACATTGCTGCCGATCTTGGAGCGATGGCAGCTGCGTCGCGTCTCTTGCTCCCGGCAGTTGGGTTCGGACTCTTTGTGGCATTCTTTGCATTCATTAGTCTCTGGCTGCAAATATTTACTACCTATGCGCGGTATGCGAAATATCTGAAGTATCTTACGTTCGCTCTCCTTTCGTACGTGGTTGTTGCGTTCGCGGTGCATTTGAACTGGAGTGAGGTGCTCTACCATACGTTGGTGCCATCACTCAAATTCTCGAAAGAGCAGCTATTCCTCTTGTGCGCGGTACTCGGTACAACTATCTCGCCGTACCTTTTCTTCTGGCAGACGTCGCAAGAAGTTGAAGAAGATATACTGCGAGGCGAGACGAGCATCGCTGCGCGACGGGCACAGGTGACGCCTCAAGTGCTGAAAAATATGCGTACGGATGTGTGGAGCGGCATGGCATTTTCGAACCTCGTGGCGTTCTTCATCTTTGCGGCATGTGCGGGCACGTTGTATACGCACGGCATCACGAATATTGCGACAGCAGATCAGGCGGCCCAGGCGCTGCGTCCGTTTGGCGAATTTGCCTACGTCCTTTTCACGCTTGGTATTGTGGGGACGGGCTTGCTTGCGGTGCCGGTCTTTGCTGGTTCGACAGCGTATGCGATCAGTGAGAGTTTTGGTTGGAAGTATGGGTTGTACCGAAAATTGAAACAAGCGTATGCATTTTACGGAATCATCATTGTCTCCGTGTTGCTTGGTCTCGCTGCGAATTTCATACACCTTGATCCGATTCGAGCACTCATTTATGCCGCAGTGGCAAACGGCGTGATAGCACCGATCATCCTGTTTTTCGTAGTGCGCCTTTCGGGGAATCGACAGGTGATGCGAGAACATACGAATGGTCCTCTTGCCGCATTTATGGGCTGGGCGACTATTGTCGTTATGACTATCTCGGGTGTTGCGGCGATTGTCTCGCTGTTCTGGTAACCTTCCTGGGGCGCGTGGTACAATGCTCTTCTCGTGAGCTCGCCGCATCTCTTTATGAACACTCATTCCATTTCTATGTCTTCAAACGAAACGTACGACGTGCCGATGTTTCAGTACACCGTGCCTATTTTCATAAAATCTCTCGGCGGATTACAGACTGTGCTTACGAAAGCGCAGGCACACTGCACCTCATCTGGACTGCATGAAAGTGACTTGCTTGCCGATCGTCTTGCGCCTGATATGTTCCCGCTCGTAAAGCAGGTGCAGTCTGCGTGCGATAATGCGAAGAATGCAGTGGGACGACTGACCGGCATCACGCCGCCGGTATTTGAGGATACGGAGCAGTCACTTGGCGAGCTTATTGCCCGCGTTGAGGCGACGATTGCATATCTGCAGACCGTACCCGAATCGGCATATGCGGGAGCCGAAGAACGACAGGTCACGCTCCCGTATTTCCCGGGGAAGTATATGACCGGATTCGAGTATGCGCGCGAATACGCTCTTCCGAATTTCTTTTTTCATCTGGTCACGGCGTACGGTATCATTCGTAAAAATGGGGTTGCGATAGGGAAGGCGGATTATACCAATGGACTAACGCTGCGCGACGAGGAATCTGAGATGCTCAAGAATCGCAGAACCTAATGCGCGTATGGACACCCCGGCACTCCAGATAACGGACGTAGAGAAAACGTACACAGGTGATGTGCGTGCTTTGAACAAAGTCTCGCTCACGGTTCCGGCGGGTGATTTTTTCGCGTTGCTCGGTCCGAATGGTGCGGGGAAGACTACGCTCATAGGCATTTTGACCGGCCTGGTAAATAAGACCGGCGGCACAGCTCGGGTCTTCGGCGTGGATATTGACGTATCACCGGAGAAAGCGCGTACGTTCATCGGGCTCGTGCCGCAGGAAGTGAACGTGAATCCGTTTGAGAAATTAGTTGATGTGGTGGTGAACCAGGCAGGGTACTATGGTGTGCCACGTTCTGTTGCGTTGCCGCGGGCGCTCGAGATCTTCAAAGATCTGGGTCTTGCCGATAAAGCGTATAAACCCGTGAATGCCCTCTCGGGAGGTATGAAGCGGCGCTTGATGATCGCGCGCGGCATTATTCACCAGCCGAAGCTCCTTATACTCGATGAACCGACGGCAGGTGTCGACGTTGAGCTTCGTCGGAGCATGTGGGAA
>JAKAKH010000021.1 GCA_021824605.1 bacterium | reverse complement strand
TGCACATTCCCAAACGAATCAGTCTGAAGCGCTTCGCTTCCAGAACACAATCCAATGGTCGGGAGCTTAAGCACACTTGAAATACGAGCTGAACCAACCACTGAGAGTTGATCGGTCGGTGAGGTCGTACCAATACCGAGATGCGTCCCATCGAAGAAGAGGTTGGAAGAATTTGTGAGCGACGTGCCGTCGTAGTACTCGACCCCACCAACCACCCCCGCGGTGCTCGTACCGGTACCGCCGTGCGTTATGTTGAGCACGCCGCCCAGAGTGATCGTGCTGCTTGACGTGATCGGACCACCGCTTGTGGTGAGGCCGGTGGTGCCACCCGAGACATCGACAGACGTCACACCCGTCACAAAACCAAGCGATGAGGTGGAGACAAGGTTGTACCCACCAGCGGAATTACCGAGGAGAAGTTGACCGTACGTTGGCGCGGTCGTGGTACCGGTACCGCCGTAGAGCACACCGATCGAGGAGGTTGCTGAGACGACACCATTGTTCGCTTGGAGTGGGCCGTTCAAGGAACCAAGCGTGAGGGCTGGTGTGGTGATGCTTGAAGTCGCCGTAAATGTCGAAGCGAGCACGTCCCCTCCCGTAAAGACACCTGATCCTGCAACCGAGAGCGAACGGTACGGCGAGGTCGAACCGATACCAAGATGTGTGCCGTCAAAGAGGAGGTTCGAAGAGTTGACGAGCGACGTGCCGTTGTAATATTCGACACCGCCCACGGTACCGACCGTACTCGTGCCCGTACCGCCATGGGCCATATTAAGCACGCCATCGAAGGTGATCGTGCCGCTTGAAGTAAGCGGCCCGCCGCTTGTGGTGAGGCCGGTGGTGCCACCAGAGATATCGATGGAACCGATGCCCGCAGCGAGACCAAGCGAGCTCGTGGCGATAAGGTCATACCCGCCGGCAGAGTTGCCAATAAGAAGTTGGCCGTACGTTGGCGCAGTAGTAGTGCCCGTACCGCCAGTCCCTATGTTCAAAAGCCCGCCGAGCGTAAGAGTTCCTGAGGAGGTTATTGAACCACCCGAGAATGAAAGGCCGGTCGAGCCGCCGCTTGCTGCCACGCTCGTGACGGTCCCGCTATTACTTGATCCAAAGAACCCGACGCTTCCCGTAGAAGAGATGATCGGGTCCTGCGGCGTACCAGAGATCGTGATGTTCGATCCTGCATGAATCGCGTTGATGATATTTGCAGCGAACACGCGACCCGTACCGAGATTCACGTCTGCACCGGCTGTATCAATACCGCCGTTTGCGTGCAACACACCACCGATCGATGCGCCGCCGCCGACCGTCAGCGTACGTCCAACACTCGCCGAACCGCCAATAGTCGCGCCGCCCCCGATCGAAAGCCCGCTGCTGATCGCGACGTCGGTATTAATACCGAGTGTACTTCGCGCAATCGACGAGAGACTGTTGAGTGCTTGCGCAAAAAGAGTATTGGATACCGGAGTAGTGCCCGACACAGCGACAGACGGCGAAGTAAGCGCTGGAGTTTGCGAAGAGGTTGTCGCTGCTGAATGCGTACTCTCGGCAATCTGCGGAGATGAAGTTGCCGACAGTGAAGTCGAGGAGGTATGCGGGAACAGATTCGCAAGAGAGTCCATGGCGAGATAGACACGCTGTTGTGCTGCAGAGAAGGTGTTCGAAAGTATGTTCAACACGTTGTCTGGAAAACCTGTCGGAAGCGAAGCAGCAGCAAGAGCGCTCGTACTCGCCATCGAAGTGATGGTTACCGACGCAACGTGCGACAGTGTGGTGAGACCATTTGAGATTGGCTGTACTGCCTCAGCTATCTGCGCGCGAGTCACGAGTGTCGGCATACCGCCAAAGGCAGTCCCCATCACGAAAAGACCGACGATAAACGCAGCGACCGCGAAGACAGGCTGGGCGACATGCTGAGTATTCCGCGGCTTCTTTTCTGCCACGCTGACATATTCTGGGTTGACCTCTTTTTTCTTATACTCGACCTTGAGGCTATGAGAGAGCTCCTCGTTATGATTCTCTTGTGACAACTCCTGGGCTTTGACAAACGCATGGAGCGAATTCATTTCGACATACCAGACATTCGCAATTTTCTCTCCCTGCACTTTTCCGTACCGACATAGACGCGAGACGTAGTCACTCGTATAGCCAACGACGCGAGCTGCTTCTTTCGAAGAGAGCAGCTCTTGATCTGTTTTTTTGTTAAAGTGCATCGGTGCCATAGAGACGAATTAGTTATATGTTATCAGAACATTCGTGTTCGTCTGTAACATTTTTCTTTCAACTGTTGATAAGAAACAACATGATCGTGCGTGTGCTCGTCTGAGAAATATTTTTGTTAAAAATAGGCGACGAGTACACGCAACATACACACTCACGCGAGCGTAAAAAGAGCTTGCTGCGTATTTGTTTTACTGTATTTCAGCAAAAGACATACCGCGTGCCACTCTGCGAATAGATTCACTGTTAAAAAATGCCTTCATGAAGGCCTCAAGCGCATAGAGAAAGCTGCTTTGATACCCGTAATGATGCTACTCATCGGGAGAATCTAGGGCTACGGTATAGACGAAATGTCTTTATAAATAGTTGATTTTCTTGTTCGTCTCCCGTGTCTACCTTATATAGGTACAAATACTGATAGCAGATGCACGTATTGATCTCTAAAAACTGCAAATAGCCATTGGAAACACCCTACGCCTCTCCATATGTATCCGTATTTGTACCTATATAAGGTATGCACCTCAAGAAATGTGGCGTTTGACCGATTATTCAGCAAACTCTTCATTACCATAATGCCAGACGAGATTCTATATGGACTATATTTTAAGCCATATCTCGTCTCGCCGAGATTTATAAACCGGTGTATATATCTACCTTTCCTGACTTCACCGCAATGACCGCATCCTTATAAGAGAAGACGTTCGCATCCTTCCCCTCCATCCGTATCACTATTTGAGAATGAGGGTTAACGAAGGTAACGAAGTTTGCGTGTCCAGGAAGAATATCGAAATGTCCCGCACTATTCTCCGCTGAGACGCTTGTTGCCTCCCCTTGCCAGATGATCTCATCCGGACTGCTTATGACGACTGGGAACGTATTTCCCGCGGTCATACTTCTGGTGTGGGTGCTCCTTGCTTCAGGTCCTTCGCCGAGCCTATATAGAGGAAGAGTTCTGGTGGAACAGCATCGAAAGCGCCCGAGAGTATGTCCTCGACATCTTTGATTGCTTCCTCACGCTTCACAAAGACACCCTGCCTACCAGTCTGATCCTCGAGCGTGAAGAATGGCTGGGTCATATAGTTTCGTAAACGAGAAGCACGTTCGTAAATAACACGGTCCTGTGCTGACAATTCCTGTTCACCGATGATAGACACGATGCGGACGAGACGGTCATACTGGTTCAGGATATCAATAGCTCTCGTAAGTGCACTGAAGTGGCGCGTGTCGAAGAGCGAACTATCGAGAATCGATGATTTCGTTTTCAACAGGTCAACCGCTGGGAATCGTCCCTCCTGACTCATCTCGCGTGAGATCATCACGACGGCCTCGAAGTACGGGAGTGCTGCTGCCACGGCAGGGTCGGTCAACTGGTCTGCAGGAACATAGACTGTCTGTATCGAGCTAATAGAGGCGCTGCTATTACTCGAAAGCCGGTTCTCAAACTGAGCAACTTGCGTCTGGAGCGTCGACTGATACCCGTACTCTGAAGGGATCTCCTCGAGCAGGGTCGAGAGCTCGTTCCCCGCCTGCACGAAGCGGAAGATGTTGTCCGCGAAGAAGAGCACGTTCGTTCGTTCTTCGTCTCGGAAATACTCTGCCAGCGTTGCAGCGGCAGCGGCAATCTTAAAACGAATCGCGGCATTTTCATTAATGTGTCCAACGATAAGCGCCGTCTTCGCGAGCGTTCCGGTCTCTTTGAGCGATTGCCAAAGCTCGAATCCTTCGCGAATACGTTCGCCAATACCAGCGAACAGCGTGACACCGGGATGAGTCTCCGCAAGATTCCTAATGACCTCCGTCATAAGCGCTGTCTTCCCCACTCCTGCACCGCCGACAAGCGCGAGATGTCCGCCCTCGACAAGCGGCGCGAAGAAATCGAGCACTTTAATGCCCGTCTCGAGCAATGCCCGCTGTTCGGTCCGCCTAATACGCGCCGGGCGGGGTGCCGGGTGAATGGGACGCGTCTCCGTACTCTCGATACGAGGTCCTCCGTCGACCGGATTCCCGTAGAGATTAAACGCACGACCAAGAACACCGCTTCCGACCGGGATCGTGAGGGTCGAACCATTACTCACGAGGCGCATATTGCGATACAGCGCCTCCTTCGGTGAGAGGAGCAGACAATGAATGAGATCTCGCCCGTAGTACGAGTGCACCTCGAGCTTCACGCTCGACGTATCTTCGGCAACGAGCACTTCTTGCAGCGCCGGTCGATATTCGCTCTCGCAGTGCACGAGAACGACCTGGCCGCGCACGCTCGCTATTCTCCCGACAAAGTGTGTATTTAAGTTTTCCATTTTGGTAAAGCGGCGAATGATTCGAGAAGCCGCAGATCGTTGAAGCTCTCCATATCTTTGCGAATAATGTGACGAACTTTTGCGATTTCTTCGCCCACCCGATCTTGCGCACGATTCATAGCGAAGAGGCGCGCGGCGGTGCGGGCAAGCTCTGATTCGAGTGCCACCCGCTGAAAGAGCAGGTAGCGTACTCGTGTCTCGAAGAAGTGGATGATCTGGGGGAGTTCTGGTTCGAAAATGTAATCAATTTCCTCTCCTGAAGGCTCGGGGGTCCCCTTCTCGGCTGTATGCGTAATGTCGATCGACGCCACCTGCTGCGAGAACACATTGACGAATGATGGGTAGAACACATGCACCTCGTCGTACGCCGCAACCCGATCAAGAAAGATTTGCATTTCATCTTTGGTCGGTTCATCGGCTTCAAACGAGAGATACGTCATTGGTTTCGTACTCTTCTCGCCGTCCCCTCCCTCCATAAAGACCTTCCCGGTTCGCCCAATGATCATCGCATCAACGGCAGGTTCCGTAGCGAGACGTTCAAGAAACGCTACCATCACGTCGGTGTTCACTGAGCCGTAAAAACGCACATTCGATGTGAACGCAACAAATATCTTCCGAACTTCGCCGGGCGGTGCCGCAGGAAGATCATTACGACCGATGGCGGTATGTTTAATAGATTCATACAAATCGCTGATATCGTTATAGAACACGCCGTTCTTCTCAAACGCCGTGCGCAGGCGACCAATCTTCTCCGCACTCACATCGAAAAGCGCCGACGCCACAAATTGGACTGTCTCCAAGTCTTCGAGATCCCGACCTTTTTCTCCTGTAGCTACTGACATACGGCAGTGAAATACGGCAGCGCTTCGGAGAGCTTCCGCAGAAACTGATCAAGCGATATCGAACCTCGACGCGCACTCACGACAACCGGCCCCGCTACCGGGTCGGCATCGGCGCGCATAACTGCGTCCGTAAGCGCACGACGAAAGCGTGTCGCAAACGCGACGTCCTTGTCATCGAAAAACGTAGTGAAGACGAGCGAGAGAAGTACGACCTGCGCCTCAAGCGGTATTGCCGACATCTGCTCCTGGCTGAGGAGAACCCGCAGTATCTGTCCACGCGCAATGATGCGTCGCGTCTTTTGCGAGAGCTGCGTCCCAAACTGACTATATCGCTGCTGACGCTCATGTTCCGCAAGCAGCGCTTGCACGCGGAGAGAGAGTTGGGTCGTGAGCGTATTTTGTGTCTTGCGACCCACACGCGTCACCGACGCATCCGGTATGATCGCGGGGAAGACACCTTCCGCATGCCGAAGCGGCGAGAAGAAGAGATGTCCATCCGTCGCGGAGATAATGTTGGTCGACACCAAGCTCGAGATATCCTCGATATTGGTCTCGAGCACCGGCAGCATCGTGATACTCCCGTTCCCCATCGTCTTATTGAATCGTCCCCCACGCTCGAGCATACTCGCCTGCTGGAAGAACAAATCGCCCGGATAGGATTCACGGCCTGGCACGCGACCCGAAAGCAGTGCGATTTCGCGCAGATATCGGGCGTGCGTACCGAGATCATCCAGCACGACGATCACGTCTTTCCCGTCGTGCGAGAAGTATTCAGCCAACTCCACAGCGACAAGCGGCGTGAGATAAATAATCGATGCTGGCTCATCCGAGAACGATGCGATGATAATCGATCGATGATTCCCCTTCTCACTGAAGATACGCGTAATTGAGTCCTCCACATACTCGACCGGGCGGCCAATGAACGCATAGATGCAGACCACCTCAGTCGTTGCCTGATTTGCAAAGAGACTCTCGAGAAAAAGATTCTTCCCACTTGCAATCGGGCCAATAATCAACTGACGCTGACCTTTCGCAATGGGCATCAGCACATCAACTGCCGACATTCCTGTATTGAGCTGTGTCGTCATCGGCGCTCGGGCACTCATCGTCGGTGCATCCACATCAAGGAAGAGCGGGGTGTTCTTCACTCCGAATGCATCGCCATCATCAATCGGCTCGCCGACTGCATTTATCACTCGACCGAAAAGCTGCTCGCCAAACGAGTACATAATGCCATCGTTTGAAAGCATAAAACGATCGCCAGAGCTCACGTTCCCTCGATCGAGCAGGAGCGCTTCAACACTCTCTTCACGCAGCGCGGTGACGAGCGCCCGCTGCCCCTTACTATTTACGATAACGTTATTGATGCGGGCCGACGGCAGACCCTCAAGAGCAAGGAGGTAGCCTTTCGCCTCAACGACGAAGCCGATCTCCCCTTCCCATACCTGATGTTCAGCGTCGGTGCTCATAGATGTCCGAAGAGTGGTGCCCGCGGCACAACGCGCGCAATACTCTCTTCGACTTTCTCGCGATTCACCGCAAGGTAATGATCGAATCCGAAATCATGGAGCTGGTCGTGCCAGACGATCTGACACCCGACGGAAACGTCAGTGTCACTCGAGATATCGAGCATCACATCGTGACCAAGCTCCTTGCGGACCCACGCCCATACCGCAGCTCTATTTTCATCATCGAGCATAATGGGAATCGTGAGCGAGAGCGTCGGAAGTTTCTGTGCTGCCTCGGACAAGTGCGTAAGCTCTTCGTTGAACGACTCTTGCGTCAGCCCCTCAAAAAACGTCCCGGGGAGCGAACGCAGGAAGGCGACGTCCTCAACCGGATGTTTCTCTTTTTCGAACGCATCGACGACTTCTTTCGTGACGTGTGACTCGTGCGCCGTAAAAAACATAAACGACAAGAACTCTTTCAGCACACCGATGCGGTACGCGAAATCAGCGCGGCTATACGTATGCTCGACGAGCGTAGTGAGGCGGGTGTCGTTCATACGTTCTTCGAGAAGAGTCCCTGCTGCTTCGCCTCCTCAAGCGCTGCAATAATGATGTCACGATGCTGATCAAGCGACAGTGATCGACGCAACGCCAGTCGTGCCGTATCCTCCACGAGCCCAACGATTTCTTTATTGAGAAGCGAGATACGTTCAATACGGTACGCTTTCACCGCTTCGCGCGCTGAATTCACCTCGTTATCAAGCTCTTCCTCCATCTTCTTTCTCGTCTGCGCCACGAGCTCGTGATAATCTTCGTCGACTTTCACAGCCATTTTCGCGAACGTCTCTTTCATATGGTCGGTTTCCGCCGCAATGGTCTTCTTCATTTCAGCAGTCTCGTCTTCAAGCGCTTTACCCGCAGCCCGCGCCTGCTGACTGAAATCGCTTGCCATCGTTTCCGAGAGCTGCGAGATCGTGACTGTCTGCTTATTGAGCAGTTCCTGTGCATGAGCGGTCAGCATCTCAATATGTTTTGACTGCTCCTTGCGCATCTCCTCGTCCACCTTACTTCGATCAGCAAAAGCTTTTTCCGCTTCAGCCGCCGCATGCTCCTTCACTGTCCGCGCCTCGCGTTGTGCATCGAGCATAATCTCTTTTGCTTTCTCCTCCGCCTCTTTGACGATACGGTCATACACTGGCGACGCGAGGTAGCGCAACCGCGCACCGAATTGAATAACAACACCGGCGAGTACAGCGAGTGCGATAAATACCAGAAACAGCAACAAACCAAGCGGGACGGAGAGGATGGTGGCAATAGACGAGGTAATCATGATGAATGTGTTAACGAGGAGCAATGCTTTTAAATTGGTAAGAAGAGGATCGCGAACCCGATAAAGAGCCCTCCCGCGCTCACAAGAGCGATAAGAAGCGCGTTCAAGATGACCATCGACTGTATCGATGACTTCGCGAGAGGGTTGCGCCCAACTGAGATGATGCTGTCATTAATGCTTGCACCGAAATTCTTGAATGCGACCACGATAGAACCTATCGCGA
>JAKAKH010000038.1 GCA_021824605.1 bacterium | reverse complement strand
CCCCGGGAGTCGTGGTAGCGCTACATCGCCCGTTTACGTTCACCATGACTGCTCCGGGATTCATCGCACCAACCTACGCAGTGTACGATTCATACGGAGCAGGAACACTGAGCAGTAACAGCACGGTAAGCTCTCTTGGCGTGTTTACCTGGACACCAACGACTCTTGATGATCTTGGTACGCACCTCCTCTCGGTTCGAGCTTCAGATCTGTACGGGCATAGTGCCGAGACGACACAGTCAGTCACGGTCATTAATCCAAGCGTAACTGTCCCGTCACTCACTCCAGGTGGCAGCGCAGGCGTTGGTTCAGATATTTCTTTCATCGCTCGTGCACATGGTCTCGCGACGCCCACCTACAGTATCAGTGACGCCTTCTTCGGTACCAGCACCGTGACAACAGCGAACCTGACGAGCACCACCGGAGTGTTTTCGTGGCAGCCAACCACTTCTGATATCGGCCTGCACACCCTCACCGTGACGGCGGCAGACACGGCTGGCAATGCAGCTTCGACAACCGTAACTCTGCTTATTACGACCGCTCCTGCAACACATACCTCTGCTCCTGCGGCGACAGCCGTAGTCACCGGTGTCATCGTTCCTTCATCCGGCACCGCCTCTTCACATATATTTACGACCAGTATGTGGATCGGATCACACGGCGCGGAGGTACTTGCTCTCCAGAAGTATCTCACCTCGCTCGGTTTCTATAGTGGGCCGGAGACCGGATATTTCGGCCCGCTCACGTCAGCGGGAGTAAAGAATTTCCAAGGTGCTCACGGAATCTCGCGAGTCGGGTTTGTTGGACCACTCACCCGCAAGGCCCTCAACGGAAACTAAGCAGAAAAGAATAGCGAAGCCGTACCCAAGCTTAGGCTCGGGGCGTTTTCGGATGCGCAAGCATTCGCGCATACTGCAGAATCACATAGAAAATAGCTGTCGCGACAATAAAGAAGGCATTTGCTGCTCCAAAGGAGAGTGGCGACATCCAGCCAGTGGTAAGGTAGGCGAGAAACCACCAGGTGGTAAATAGAATTGCTGAACCGAGAGCAAAGGAGACATGCTTCCGCGAAAGCGCCCACGAGACGTACACCGTGACTCCTGCAAGGAACATTAGTGTCCAATATTCCGGGGTGAGTGCGGGTTGTGCGGGAGTACGGGCAAGATACGCTGCGACAACCAACATATACGAGGCGACCAGCAAGAGCGTCATACCAAAACGAAGTCCGTGGGCAATGGCACGAAGGTGCCGATGCTCAGCCTGGTCTATCTTCCCATCGCGCAGTGCTCGCACATACGCCAATTCACCCCATACGGTTGCGCCGGCACCGATGAAGGCTCCGAGCACTTGGCAAAAGATGATGAGCGAGATGGCAGCGACCATAGATGCTTATTTCTGCATCAATGCGGCTAATTCAACTCGATATTTTTTCATAACTTCCATTGACGCTTTCATTTCGCTTTCGCCGCCTTTCTTTCGTCGTTCGATCTCCTCGCCGATGTTCTTAAAAAGTTCAGGATTCTTCGAAATCAGTGCGGTCATCTGCTCGCGCTGCGCCTCGGGCATATCCTTTAGCTTCCATTTTGCGTATTGGTTGAGAAGAAAACTTTGTACCGACATATGTGCAGATTATACCAGATTCGGTCGTTGGCGCTTCCCTCGAATAGTTCGTGTCGTGAAGTAGAGTGCTACGAGTGAGAGGAGCGCAAGAGCCTCGATGTAGATGAACGAGATATCAAAAATACTAAACCCTTCTCGGTAGTGTTCGACGGCCGTCGTACCAAAAACAAGCGTTCCGATAACCGCAATAGCCGCATTGAGCCAATGGATACCCGACTGATCTGGGTTCGTGATACCTGCTGCGACCACGAGCAGGATCGCACTCGCGACCGCACCGAATGTTGAGAGTGGGAGGTCGGCACCGGTCGACTGCGCAACAATAAGCACCAGTGCGCCGATAAAGAAGATCGTGCGTACCTCATCGCCATGGTAGTGCAGCACCCGTTTGCGTTGAGGAGTAGTCGTTTCCGAGTCGCCTTCAAACATCATGCATCTAGTATACGCTTTCTCTGAAGGATGCAACCCCTACAGGAGAACAGTTACCTGATTATGTGAGACTTCGATGACGCCACTGTGCGGAATAGCAAAGGTGGAAGTCGTCGCATCTGCAGCTTTCACGCGGACTTCTCCGGACGCCAACTCAGAGACGAACGCCTCATGATCAGCGAGAATTTGAAACATACCCTTCTTCCCCGGTGCGGCTACCGAGACAGCTTCTCCGTCGTAGAGATTTTCTCCAACCCGCGCAATAGTGAGATGAAAACTCTTCATTATGCTATTAGCCAACCTGATCGATACTCCCCTTCATATAGAAGGCTTGTTCTGGCTTATCGTCATGCTTCCCTTCGGCAATTTCTTTGAATCCGCGAACAGTCTCTTCGCGCGACACATACTGACCAGAGATGCCGGTAAACGGTTCTCCCACGAAGAACGGCTGCGAAAGGAAACGTTCAATCTTACGAGCGCGAGTGACCGAGAGACGATCTTCTTCTGAAAGTTCCTCCATACCGAGAATGGAGATGATATCTTGCAGATCTTTGTAGCGCTGCAGCACTTGCTTCACTGTATTTGCGACGCGGTAGTGTTCCTCTCCAACAATCTCAGGTGTCAGTGCTGCCGATGACGATTCGAGAGGATCAATCGCGGGATAAATACCGAGCGAGGCGAGTGCGCGAGACAGCACGACTGTACCATCAAGGTGGGCAAACGTGGTGGCTGGCGCCGGGTCGGTAAGGTCATCTGCGGGCACATACACGGCCTGCACGGACGTAATAGAACCCTTCTTCGTCGACGTAATCCGCTCCTGGAGTTTCCCCATTTCCTCGGCAAGAGTTGGCTGGTATCCCACGGCACTTGGCACACGACCAAGAAGCGAAGAGACCTCTGAACCAGCCTGAATAAAACGGAAGACGTTATCCATAAAGAAGAGCACGTCCTTGCCTCCTTCGTCGCGGAAATATTCTGCCTGTGTGAGACCAGAGAGGGCGACGCGGGCACGGGCCCCTGGCACCTCGTTCATCTGCCCGAAAACAAGTGCCGTTTTTGCGAGCACGCCCGATTCTTCCATTTCGTGATAGAGATCATTTCCTTCACGCACTCGCTCACCAACGCCGGCAAACACTGAGTAGCCGCCGTGTTCGGTAGCAACGTTGCGAATAAGCTCCTGAATCAGCACGGTCTTGCCGACGCCGGCACCACCGAAAAGACCCACCTTCCCTCCTTTCAAGAAAGGAATGATGAGGTCAATAGCTTTGATGCCTGTTTCAAACACTTCGGCTTTTGTCGTCTGTTCGTCAAAACGTGGCGGCGCGCGATGAATCGGTAGGCGCGGCACACTTGGTGCAAGAGAACCCTTGCCGTCGACTGGTTCACCAAGCACATTGAAAAGACGGCCGAGCGTTGCTTCACCGACCGGCACCGAGATCGGCGCGCCCGTTGCCTCAACTTCTTCGCCTCGAGCAAGTCCCGCTGTCTCGTTCATAGAAATAGCCCGGACACGATCAAGTCCAAGATGCGACGAAACTTCCAGCGTCAAATGTCCATGCACGGCATTCTTCGCGACAATAAGCGCATCGCCGATAGCTGGGCGCGAAGCTTTCCCTTCTGGGAAATGCACGTCCACGACGGGTCCGATGATTTCTGTGATGATTCCTTTTTTCATATGTGTACGCTTATGTTGCTAATGCCTCGCGCCCGCTGATAATTTCTGACACCTCCCGAGTAATACCCGCCTGACGAATTTTATTAAAGAGTCGGGTAAGATCCTGGACAACTTCTTTCGATTTTTCGCTCGCATTTTTCATTGCGACCATGCGGGCCGAGTGTTCCGAAGCTTTCGCCTCAAGGAAAAGATGATAGAGCGACACCGAGACAAGACGAGGGACGAGGTACTCGAGCACATCATTCCCGTCTGCTTCAACTGTGTAGGCAGTTGGCGCGGCAATTGCAGAAAGTTCGCTCCACTTCCCTTTCGCCGGCACGATATCTTTTACCAATTGTTCGATATCCGACAGAGCGAGCGGGAGAAGGCGGCGCACTGACGGGAGCTGCTCAAAAGTGGATTTAAAATTACTATACGCTACCACCACCGCATCGTAGACTCCCTCGGTAAAGCCGCGCGAGAGCTCGTGCGCGAGTTCCTCCATAAGCGAGAGCTCTATCGTGTCCTTCTTATTCTCATACGCGCGTGCAATCGTGTATCCGCGACGAGCAAAGTACTCTTCGCCCTTCTTCCCATAGGCATACACGGTGACATCGGTATGCGCGTACGACTGCATCGCCTCCTCGGCTTTCTTAATAACACTGCTGTTCAGTGCACCAGCAAGACCCTTATCGCTCGTCAGGAGCACCAGCGCCACCTTCTGCACCGGCCGAGCTGTCATAAGCGGATGACGAGCGAGATCAGCAGTGCCTGAGAGTCGTGCCAGAATCGAGAGCGCGGCTCGCGCATACGGACGACCAGCAAGTGCCGCTGTTTGGGTCTTCCGCATTTTTACCGCCGAAACCGCTTCCATCGCGCGGGTCACCTTGTGCGTGCGCTCGGTAGCTTTTATTTTTGTTTTAATATCCTTCAAAGCCATACTTATGCCGTAGTTGTTGTGTGACGCGCAACAAAAGTCTCAAGTTTCTCTCGCAGTGTCTTCTCTGATTCTTCACGAATATCTTTCGATTCGCGAATCGCCATAAGGACTCCCCCTGCTTCACGCGACAGATAGTCTTGCAATTTCACTTCTATCGCACCAACCTGCTCAGGAGCAAACGAATCGAAGTACCCGTTCGTCGCCGCGAAGATGAGCGCCGCCTCCATTTCAAAAGGAAGTGGAACGCCGCGACCTTGATTCAAGATTTCAGTCATACGACGGCCAGCATCAATACGTCGTTTCGTCTCGACATCGAGATCCGAAGAAAATTGCATAAATGCTTCGAGCTCACGGAACTGAGCAAGCTCGAGCTTAATCTTGCCGGCCACTTTCTTCATTGCTTTCGTCTGGGCGGAGCTGCCGACGCGCGAGACAGAGATACCCACGTTGATAGCTGGGCGCTGTCCCTTGTTAAAGAGGTTTGCCTCAAGGTAGATCTGACCGTCAGTAATCG
Source organism: bacterium (assembly GCA_021824605.1). Lineage (GTDB taxonomy): Bacteria > Patescibacteriota > Minisyncoccia > Phycocordibacterales > Phycocordibacteraceae > C7867-001. Next base: position 3,304 of record JAKAKH010000038.1, on the reverse strand, counting down.
AGATGACGTTTGTCGGAATGTATGCCGAGACGTCGCCTTCCTGTGTTTCGATAATTGGAAGTGCGGTAAGTGATCCGCCTCCTTTCTCCTTCGAAAGTTTCGCGGCGCGCTCGAGGAGTCGTGAGTGCAAGTAGAAAATGTCACCGGGGTACGCCTCGCGACCAGGTGGGCGACGCAAGAGGAGCGACATCTGGCGATACGCAACCGCCTGTTTCGAAAGGTCGTCATAAATAACGAGTGCATCCTTCCCCTGTTCCATAAAATATTCCCCGATAGTTGCGCCAGCAAATGGCGCAAGGAATTGCAGCGCAGCAGGAGCTGACGCTGGAGCGGTGACGACGATGGTGTACTCCATAGCTCCACGGCTCGCCAGCTCCGCAACGAGCTTCGCAGTCTTCGATTCTTTCTGACCGATAGCCACGTAGATACAGATCGGGCGTGTCGCTGCTGGCTCACTCTTCTGGTTGATGATGGTGTCAATCGCGATACTCGTCTTACCCGTGCCTCGGTCGCCAATGATAAGTTCGCGCTGACCGCGGCCAATCGGGATCATGGCATCAACAGCCTTCACGCCGGTGTGAAGCGGTACGTTCACTGAAGCGCGGTCAATAACCCCATACGCCTCTCGTTCAATAGGCTTCATTCCTTTCGCTCCTGTCGGACCCTTGCCATCGACTGGTTCGCCCAGCGGACTCACCACTCGACCAATAAGAGATTCTCCCACCGGAATTGAGAGGAGACGGCCGAGACGGCGTACGAGCATGCCTTCATACACTTTTGCAGCGTCCCCCAGCACCACAGCGCGAACGCCATCTTCCTCAAGATTGAGCACGAGGCCGTAGATAGGATGCGGATCCTTCAGAGCTTCGGCGAGCGTGCGGTCAAATGTTGCGTCGAAAAGCACCATTTCAGACATGGCAGCTTTTGAGAGACCATCGATCTCCGCGATACCGTCTCCGGTCGCTCGAACGATACCCGTTTCTGCAGAGCCGGCTTCAGGAGTCCAGGCCGCAATCTCTTTTTCAATTCTCTCGATGATGCTTTGCATACGCTAGTGAGTGACCTGCTGGTAAATGTGTAAGAGTGCACGTTTTGCCGAATGATCGATAAGCCTATCGCCGCTCCGGGCACGCCATCCTTGAATAAGATCGGGATTTACGTGTGCGTGTGTGGCAACGATGCCTGCTGCGGCGGCGGCACGAAGCGCGGCGGCAGATTCTTTTTCGTGAGCAACTTCAACGTGTCCACGAAGTGCCACGCGCCGAGCCGCCACTTTCTTCAACCTGCGTACAATCTGCGGCAAGAGCTTCATTCGTCCTGCACCTTTCAGATGCAGAATGAGTTTCGCTATCACCGCATCGGCGGCAGACGTGTCGTCGAGCTCAGCGGCAGCTTCTAATACGCGGGTGTACTCATCAATCATATTTCTCTTTCAAAATCTTCTCCGCTGCAAGAATGGAGAGGCGGGCAATGTCCCGTTCACTCTCCCGGCGTGCCCGCGACGCGACTTCGCTCGCTCGAGCTTCAGCGTCAGCAGCGACTGCTGCGGCACGCGCCTCAGCCTCTTTCAGAAGGCGCGCTTTCTCGCTTTGTGCAGATTCGCGAGCGTGCGCGACGATCGTATCAGCCTCCGTTTCTGCCGCCTGCAAGCGTTCCATCACAGCCGTATCCGTATGTGCAAGTTTTTCTTCAGCTTCTTGGGCAGCGACCACCCCTTTCGCAATAAGCTCTTGTCGACGAGCCATCATAGCGAGCACGGGCTTGTAGAGGAAATACCAGAGTGCCACCAGCACCAATGCGAAATTGACCGCCTGGGCGATAAGAAGTCGCCAATCGATGCCGAATGCTGAGAGAAGTTGCTGCATACGAACGTGCGGACGAACTAGACGAACTTAATGATGAAGGCAACGACGAGCGCGAGGATACCAAGCGCCTCGGTAAACACAATCGCGAGAATCATGTTCGAAACGATCTTACCCGACGCCTCAGGATTTCTCCCGATTGCCTGCATCGCGCCACTTCCGATGAGCCCGATACCGATTCCTGGACCGATGACACCGAGACTCGCTGCGAGCGCCATCCCGATCAAACGTGCTGAATCTACATCCATATCTGTGTGTTAATTCTCTAAATAAAACGACTTCCAGTATCCTGGAGCCGCACGAAACGCCTCGCTTCCTGCCTCTCGGCCGGGTTAGTGCGCCTCGTGCGGATCCATGATTGCGAGCTTTATGAAAAACAGCGTCAGCATCGCAAACACAAGCGCCTGTATGAGACCAATGAACATCTCAAATCCCATCAGTGGTGCCGGGAGAAAATAGGGTAAAAAATATCCCGCCACCAACACCATCACCTCACCGGCAAAAATGTTTCCGAAAAGACGAAATGAAAACGAAATAAGCCGACCGAGATTACTCACCAGCTCGATGAGTCCGACCGTAAACCCGATGGGTGACTTCAGGTTAACATATTTCCCGGCATACTTAAAAAAGCCCAGCGTCGCGATACCCGTCACCTCAATAGTGAAGAACGAGATCATAGCGAGTGCCAAGGTGAAATTAAGATCCGTCGTCGGCGCCCGCAGTACCGGCAAGAATTCCGCTGCGTGCACGAGCCCAATGGATCCAACGCCGGGGAAAAACTCAAGTTCGTTGATAACCGCGATAAAAATGAAAATGGAGGCAACAAGCGGGAAGAAACGTCGGGCGAGACGCTCACTCCCAAGCACCTCGGTCATATACGCGATCGCTCCCTCGAAGGCCCATTCGATGGCTGCCTGGAACTTTCCTGGAACAAGCGTGAGCGAACGACCGAAGAAATACGCTGCGCCAATGATAAGCAGCATCACTGCCCACGCCATGAGCAGCGAATTAGTGATGGGGAAACCCAAAACGGAGCCGAGATGCTCCGCCTTGAGAACGACCGTGATGCCCTCGTGCATATCCCGCATTCTAGCAGAAGACCCGTATTGTATGCTATATACTAGTTCAGTATCTTAGTAATAATACAATTACATTCATTATGGCAATAAACGCAGCACTATCGAAACCCCTTACCCTCTCTCCTGAACTCGAGGCCGTCGTCGGCGCCGGCCCAATGCCGCGTACCGAAGTCGTCAAACAGCTTTGGGTCTACATCAAGAAGCACGATCTCCAGAACCCAAAGAACAAGCGCAACATCCTTGCTGATGACAAGCTCAAGCCAGTCTTCGGTGGTAAGAGCGAGGTCACTATGTTCGAGATGACGAAACTCGTCTCGGCACACCTCTCGTAACCGCCCGCACACGGCAACAAAAAACCGCTTC
>JAKAKH010000034.1 GCA_021824605.1 bacterium | reverse complement strand
ACCGAAAGAGGTTGTTGTGATGCAACCTGATTTCTTCACGGCAGTTGAGAAGCTGTTCTTTTCGTTCCCTATTGAGGAATGGAAAGTCTATCTCGCCACCCACGTGGTCGCCGACCTAGCTTCGTGTCTCACGCCAGAATTTGAAAAGCAAAGTTTTGCGTTCTACGGTACGGTGCTCACCGGTACGAAGCATATGAAGCCGCTCTGGCGACGCATCTTGCGGGTTGTGAATAGCGGTCTCTCTGAGGTGTTCGGCGAATTGTATGTTGCAGAATATTTTCCTGCGTCCGCAAAACAAAAAGTGGCGCTCATTGTCGACGACCTCTTCCGTGCGTACGAGTTGCGTATTAAGAATCTCGATTGGATGACTCCCGCAACAAAGCAGAAAGCCATTAAGAAATTGCATCAGATGAATCGCAAGCTCGGCTATCCCGACAAGTGGAAGAGTTATAAAGGGCTCGTTATCGATGCACACGATTATGCCGGGAATGTCTTGCGGGTTTCTGCATTTGAACATCGACGAGCGCTGCGTCGTCTCACGAAGCCTGTTGATCATGCGGAGTGGTTTATGAGTCCGCAGACGGTAAATGCATACTGCAGCTTTGGCCTCAATGACATTGTCTTCCCTGCGGCGATACTCCAGCACCCCTTCTTCGATGTCACCGCTGACGATGCGTTTAATTATGGTGCCATAGGTGCCGTGATCGGGCATGAGATTACGCACGGGTTCGACGATCAGGGGTGTAAGTTCGATGGGAAAGGAAATCGAAAGACCTGGTGGACGCCGACAGACACAAAACGCTTTACCGAGAAAGCGAAGCGTCTCAAGAAAGAATTTGATGGGTATGAAATCGAATCAGGCATACACGTAAACGGCCAATTGACGCTTGGTGAAAATATCGCCGATCTTGGGGGCATTTCAATTGCGTATGACGCGTATCAACTGCGTCTTGCAGAAACGTCTCGGAAAGATATTGACGGATTTACACCCGAGCAACGTTTCTTCCTCGGCTATGCAACCACTGAGCGTGAACAGGAACGGCCAGAATTTAGGAAGACGCAAGTGCTTACTGATCCGCATTCCCCGTCGCGATTCCGCGTGAACGGACCACTCTCAAATCTTCCGGAATTCTACGCGGCATTCGGTGTGCAGAAAGGCGATGCGCTGTATCGCGAGCCAAAAGATAGAGCGAAGATTTGGTAGTAGTTTCTTACGCAAAAAACTCCCGTTCTTTTGCGTGTGCTTCGGCGAGGCGCTTGGTGAGGCGGTGATCAGGGATTCGTTGTTTGGCAATACGGAGCGCTTCTTCGTGATACCAGAGATATTCGGTGAGTGGCTGTGCCCAGCGCTTGAGCAGGGCCTCCCCTTCTTTCTGGAAGGCTTCAATTTTGCTCTCGATGTTATCGATCTTGTCGGCTACCGCGATGAGCACCGCTTCAGTATCGGCACGTTCAAGCTGTGCAAGATACTCCGTCTTGCGCTCTTTCCAGCTGAGAGGCGTGCCGTCTTTTTCTTTTGGTTCACTGACGGACTCTACGAGTATCGCTACTCGTTCGTTAAATACCGTTACAATTTCTTCACGAGTTGTGCCGGTGTCTTCGATAGTGTCGTGCAAAAGTGCTGCGGTGACGACATCATCATGCGCACCATCCTCGGCGACAAGTACGGCTACTGAAAAAAGGTGGGTGATGTACGGAAGTGGTTCTGTTTCGCGGCGCATTTGCCCATGATGCTTGCGTGCAGCGAATTGAATCGCTTTCTTGATCTGGGGCGTATGGTTCATATGGTCAGTATACACCCTACTAAAAAACACGTCCGCCAAGGGTGGCAGACGTGGTATAGGGGCAGTAGTTCTTAGTAACTACTTGCGTTGGTTGCTGATATGGACTGAGGACGGGCCCTGTCGCGGAATGAATTTCACCGCGACTGAGGCATGGTTGTTGACATTGAGTACTTCTGAATACGTCTGAGCGATGTCAGTCATCGTCCCGTGCAGGGGGAAGAGGCTTGGATCCTCCTTGAGAATCCATCGCAGATCGCCGTCCATGGGATAGGCGGCAAGACAATGACCAAACCCCTTGCTGATACCGATGACGTCGTGCGTGCTCAGGTCGCACAGGGCGTTTAAGCGCGACTGCTTCAGTGTCGACATGGTGATCATGGGTACCGTACCCCGCCAGTAGCACGACGCTATCACGCACGGAACAGCATTGCGTTCATCGGTCTCCCGTCGAGAGAGAATGAGGAAACGCCGGAGTGAATCCCGCGGGTCAAAGTCGTTTGCGTATCCGTCAGTAACCGCGTTAGCTGCCTGGCTGCTCCCTACGATGTAGTAGGTGCAGTGATTCTGCGTCACTTCGCTCATGGCGGCATAGCGAGAACCTTCGGCCGCATTGCTTTCGGCGAACACATACCCGGGTTCGGTGTGGGTATACGCACCGTCGCCCTTGTGCATATGCCAGGTCACCTGTACCAAGTACTTACCGGTCTCGTCGAGGCCGACAACAATGCCCTTCCCCGGGTACAAATTTCGACCGGTGCCAAGTAGGTTCGCATCCGCATGCTCTTTGAGCGCGTCCGTGAACACGTGTCTTTCCAATGCTTTCATCGTGATCCCCTTGTATGCAGTTGATTGCCAGGAACAAATAGCCGTTCAGACTTTACACCTTTTGAGAGTGAGCAGCAACGGGTTCGAGCCAACGTATAGGCAGCTCATTGTGTGCGACAAGATACTCGTTTGCACGACTGAAATGCTTGCAGCCAAAAAAGCCCGTATGTGCGGAGAATGGCGAGGGATGCGCCGCTTCGAGCACAAGATGTTTCCGTCGATCGATGTGTGCCCCCTTCGCTTTCGCGTACTTCCCCCACAGCATAAAGACGAGATGCTCGCGCTCCTCCGAAAGAGCCCGCACCACCGCATCGGTGAACTTTTCCCACCCATGTGCTTGATGTGAGCCCGGTGCGTGTGCGCGAACAGTAAGTGTCGCGTTTAGTAGCAGTACCCCTTGCTTCGCCCAGTGAGTTAGGTTGCCGTCTTTGGGTGGCTGCGCCTCTCCCCCAAGATCTGTTTGGATTTCTTTAAAAATGTTTTGCAGCGAAGGTGGGATTCTCGTGGTGTCTTCGACGGCGAAGGCGAGGCCATTGGCCTGGTGCTCGCCGTGGTACGGATCTTGTCCAAGAATCACCACTTTCACTTTTTCAAACGGACAGAGATCGAAAGCTCGAAAAATATTTTTCGGGTGCGGATATATTGTGGCTGTACGATACTCTTCTTTTACAAAGGTAGTGAGTGCTGAAAAATACGGAGCAGCAAACTCCTTTGCGAGATGTGTCTGCCAGGAGGGATCTATGGATACGTGCATGGGGTTATGCAAGTGCTCCTTCTTCTTGCAGAAGTTTCCGTTTGCGCTCTTCGCCGCGATTATATGCCCCGAGCGTACCATCCGCACGGATAACACGATGGCAGGGCACGCTCGGATCGTAATTCTTTTTCAAAATGGTGCCGACGGCGCGCGCTGCTCCAGGGTGGCCGACAGCACGGGCTACCTCGCCGTAACTGCGTGTTTCTCCTCTCGGTATGCGTCGTACCGCGTCCCGTACTCGATCGGCAAATGAATTCGTAGACATATCATTTTTGTTTCTTCGTGTGCGCGTGATGCAACGCGAGGAGTTTTTTCCCAGCATGCTCTCGGTACGGACAGTATTCACATCGTGATCCTACGTTCGGGATGGTGTCAGAGACAAGACAGGCTTTCAGCTCTTTCAGTGTCTCGGGAATCCACGAGTCATCCCCTTCGTACGGCAAAATGGTGATGTCGAATTCGAGCTTCCCATCGAAGGCCTCCTTATCATTTCGTCCGTTCGCATATACAAAGTACGCGATGGGTGAGACGGGGAAGCCATTTTTGCGGAACAGCCATTGGTATACTTCGACCTGGCGCTTGTACTGAATCTTCCACTCATCATCGAGGGTCACCTCCTCCTTTCCCGCAGTGGCTTTGTAATCAACAATAAAGAGTTCCCCTGCGGGGTTGACCCACACGTCATCGATGCCGCCTCGTACGATAAGATTGTTTTCAGTATCGTGATACGAAATGCCGCGCTTGAACGCGTCACGCCATTCTTCGAGCTTCTCGTGAGCATACGGGATAGCGTCGATACCGTACTGTTGCATAAGCGGATGCGCTTCGCCGCGCGCACGGCGAATATCGAATTCTTTTTTAAAAAGCTCATCAACTGCATTATTGAGCGTAAACGCGGGTGTATCAGGGCGACCGATGCCATAGCGCGCTTCAAGCCAGTAGCAGCGCGGACATTCGACAAACCGATCGATTTTCGAGCGTGAGATGGTGTACGGTTCCTTTGAGGACGGATCAAATCGCCCTTTCTCCCATTTCAGTTTGTAACCAGCAAATGCCATATTTAGTTTGTTGTTGAGAAGTACGCGATAACCGGCGCACCAGTCGCGAAGTCTATGTAGACGCTATTCGTTGCGGGATCGAATTTGCCATTGTTATCATCTCGATATAGTTCGACGGCATAGGAGAGATTGGGTTCTGTTGCGCGAAGCAGCTGCACAGTCACCGCACTGCGTGGACCACTGACTCGTACCGCGCCCAGGACATTCCCAAGAGTCGTTCCACTCATTTCGCGCACGGCGACCCACACCCCCGGTTGCGGTACCGTGACCGATTCGACAAGCACGGTCGTGCCGGCAGGCTGGTTTGTAATAGATACCGCGCCGCTTTCGGGAACTGATTGCACTTGCGTACTCGAGGCCGAAGACGGAGGAGGCACCAAGAAGAAGTCCGAGCTACTCCGGAGGGCGCCGATACATAAGGCTCCGAGCATAAAACCTGCAACAAAGATAGGGAAATTTTTCATACGGTAGTGTGTTCGTGCCCCGCATCAGGAAGCGAGAGTAGTCCTTCTGCTTCGGCAAGAAGTTCACCGACTCTCTCAGGAGAAAGGTGAAGGACATCAAGTCGCCGCTTATCGCGGAGCACTTCATCGACGGCGATAGTGCCAGCGGCAATGAGGAGATTTTTTTCAGCACGCGAGAGACCGGTGAGTGAGGTAATGGGATACACTCGGGCACGACTCATTCGCATAAAGAGGGTGTCGTGGAGGGGGTACCCCCACCCAAGGAGTTCGACGCCGGCACATTCGGCATACGCAATTGCCTCAGAAGTAAACTTCGTGTTCGTGATTAAAATGCCCCGATCGATGGGGCACGCACGGACTTTCGGGTCACAGGAGAAAATATCATCAAAGCGACTTTTCACATAGAGAGCGGTTTTTAAATCGCTCTTATAGTTGGGGTCATTATGATACTTGAGTTCGGCAGCGAGGAAGGTGTTTTGTCCGGGATGCGAGGCGTAGAAGTCGACTTCGTGGGTCACACACTTCCCGCGTATCATTTTCCGCGTTTCAACACTCCATCCTTCTGCGCGGTACAGGTGAGAAATAAAATCTTCAAACGGATGGCCGGTGGGACCGAGCTCAAAGAGTGCTCCTCGAAGACGATAGCGTGCCGCAACCGGTCGCGCCTCTTTCCTCAAGAGAGAGAATGCTCGCGCATATATTTCCCTCGACGACGTTCCTGGGGCAACTGTCTCAGTGATGAGCGCAGCGATACGTTCAGCCGTATAGGCTCCAGCTCCCGCGCGACGTAGTGACAGCACCAAGCGAGTGGGATCAAAACTTTCCTTCGATCCATCGGCTTTCACTATGACGGGAAGCGGGGTCATAGGCTGGTTGTCGAGGCAGTCTCGCCATTTACCGTCACGACGAGCGGAAGCTGGGCTGGGGCGGAGAGAGTTGTCGAGAAAGGTACTATCGTCTTCTGTTGCAAACAGATACCCGTGTCTTCTGGTGCAGTAATGGCCACAAGTATCGTTTGCGTTGTCGACGCAGTGCCGGTGAGCGAGGCGGCGGCACTTACTTCGGTACAAGGAGTTGCTACCGTGATCGAACCGCTTATCGTATGTACTCCCCTTCTGTAGACATCCTGAACGGAAACGACGGGTTGCGACGTTGGTGCGGTAGGTAGCGCGGCATTCTCGACGGGAATATCCTTCGTGTGTGGCACCGAGAAGATAAAATCAGCAACAATAAGAATGGCGAGGATGGACGCGACAATCCAAAGACGAGTATGTCTCATGCGACTATAATACCACCACCGACAAGCTCGTCACCGTGCGAGAAGACAATGGATTGCCCGGGGGTAGGTAGCTCTGGGAGAGGGGTGGAGCTTACAAAACAGTCGTGTGCAACAGAACCCAGTAGTCGCGGGCCGCGGTACCGATACTGAGCAGAGGTTATTCGAGAAGCGTCTGTAATCCAATTTGCGTCAGTAAACCGAATAGTTTGCGAAGGCCGCTGTTCTTGGGGTACTCGTGACTTCCCTACGGTCAGTTGGTTCTTCGCTATGTTTTTTGCGAGAACAAACCACGGGCCTTTTGGCACCGACAAGCTTGAACCTTCGGGAGGCTGGAGAGCGATTCGTTCGCCAAGAGTATGGAGGAGCACCCCCGTGTGTTCACCGATAACAGCTCCGTGTTCGTCGTACGCCAGTCCCCGGTTCTCACCGAGTTCACTGCGGAGGAATTCTTCGACAGAAATATTGCCGAGGAAACAGACTCCTTGGCTATCTCGCTTCTCAGCAACGGGCAATCGGAAGCGTCGCGCGAGTGTTCGCACGGCGCTTTTCTCCATCTTTCCGACGGGGAAAATAGTTTCCGCGAGGACTTCTTTCGGGACGGCCCAGAGAAAATAACTTTGATCTTTCTCTCCGGCTCGATAATGACCAGTTGCAATAGCGTCGGCGCCGCGTCCCTTGGCATACCGGTAAAAGACACCAAATTTCACCTCACGATTACACATCACGTCGGGGTTCGGGGTTCGTCCCGCCGCGTACTCCGCGATGAGGTACTCAATGACCCCCTTTTTATACTCGACACTCGCATCGAGTGTCTCAAAAGGAATGTGGAGTCGAGCCGCAACGCGCATGGCGTCACGGCGCTCTTCTGCCCAGGTGCAAGGCATACCGGGTGGATACCACCCCTTAATGTACACGCCGGTCACCTCTGCGCCGGCGCTCTGTAGTAGGGCTGCGGATACCGCAGAATCAACGCCCCCCGACAGACCGACATATATCTTCTTTCCTCGTACAGGCATACGTACAGGCATTCTACTGTAAGTACTTTTTTTGGTTAGCTTGATGGGCGGCATAGGTTGTGGCGTAGTACATATGTCCATCTTTGCCGGTCAGGTAGTAGAGGTAGGCTGTCTGTGTCGGTTGCAATACCGCCTCGATAGAATCGAGGCCTGGATTATCGATAGGGCCCGGCGGAAGCCCGGTGTGGAGGTAGGTGTTGTAGGGCGAATTAACTTTCAGATCAGCAAAGGTTGGCGAATAAGTATCACGATTAAAAATATACCCAAAAACCGCGTCAACCTGGAGCGGCATACCGAGTCGCAAGCGATTGAGGAGAATGCCAGCAATCATCTTCCGGTCGACAGTTGTCCGGGCCTCTTTTTCAACAAGTGACGCAAGAGTGACAATATCGGCAAGCGAACGACCTGAGGCACTAATCTCACCGGAGAGTCCTGCGATCTTCGTGTCGAAATTTGAACGGAGTGCCGCAACAATAGCTGTCGCATCGGCTGAAGGTTCGAAAAAATAAGTGTCCGGGAAGAGATATCCTTCTTGTCCCTGGGCTGCGGTAAGGAACGCTGTTGCAGGCAAGGCAGGGAACGTTTCGGCAATGTGTGCTGCCATCTCCCGTACCGTAGCCCCCTCGACGAACGTGATCCGTATCGGTGGCAGGCCGTAGTCACCCGTAGTTAAACGGTGTGCGATAACGAAAATATTTTGAGGTGTCGCGAATCGATACACACCAGTTTGTACGGGCGTACTCTCTCCCGAAAGACGAATGAGTGCCCGCAGGAGCGAAGGGTGGGAGATGACGTGGGCGTCAGCAAGCTCTTGCGTTGCTTCTGCCACTGACGTGCCGGGTACGATACGCACGATAGTCCCCGCAGAAAAGTTCATAGGCGCGGCGCAGAGATACCAATACATCCCAGCAAGGATAAAGAGAAGAAGTAGGATACTCCCTACTCGATTGCGGGCGAAAATGCGCACCCACCTCGACCGAACCATCGCGAGATAGCGAAGAAAAGAGTCCATAGCTTCTATATCGGCAGATTTGCAGGTGCTTCGCCAGTTGCCGAAGAGATGCGCCCAAGACTTGGTGTTTCAATACCTGCCGATGGGATATGGTAGACCGTCGCAAGCTCTTCTGTACTCATCACCATCACTTCATCAGGGGAAATGCCATACGTCAGCGGTTCGAAAAAGAATTGTCGACGGCGATACGCTTCAACCAATTTCTCGCGGAAATGATCCTTGATCTTATCTGTACCAATTTCCCACGGATAATCGTCGAAATTTTTGAGCCATGCGGCTGAATTAATATCGTTCCACCCCTCGGAGTTAAAGGGCTTAAAGAGAGAAATGATATGCGTAACCATAATCGGATTGAATTTGTCAGGTTTTGCCAAATAGACGCACCGTCCACCAACATCAAACGCGAGTTTCGACGTGCCGCGTTCGATAGCTGCCATTTTTTCAATCTGACCTTTTGTCGGGTTCGGGAATCCTGGACGTTTTTCTTTTGTTGCCGGATCAACATAGACATCGCGGGTCTCTTCGCGAATTTTATCAATGAGATCTTTCCCTTCGTCTA